>CAYFTH010000117.1:0-9249 GCA_964346075.1 uncultured Fluviicola sp.
ATTTTAATTACAATAGCAAAAAAAGAGGCGCGCGTACGCACCTCTTTTTCAAACAACAACAAACTAAAACACGTTCCTGAAAAGGAACACCTCAAAAGCAGAATCGACTTACTTGAGGAAAACAACTTCTCCCTTCGTAAAAGAAGTTTCGGGAGAAGATAAGTTATTCAATTTCATTAATGTAGCAATCTGAACACCGTGTTCCTGTGAAATTTCCCAAAGCGGCTGCTCTTGCTCTAATTGAATACGTATATCGGTACTCGCAGATTTTTTTCGTTTCCGCATGATGTAAACTTTATCTCCTTTCTCGAGCAGATCTTTTGTCGGAGGGAAATCATTCCAACGGTTTAACTGACGAATATTCAAACCAAATTCTTCCGCAATTTGATAAAACGTATCGGTATTTCGCGCTAAAATATATTTCGTTTTGTTCGGATTGTAGTATACCTTATGGTCATCAGCTCCTTTACTCGTTGATCCTATCTTTGGTCCTTCATTTTTCACATTTTCTTCCTTTCGGGCCACCCATTCGATGTCTCCCTCTTCATCTAATTCATCCAGATTATATTTACGTATCAAAGCGATCAACTTCTTATGATATTTTGGGTTCGTCGCATATCCAGCTTTTTTCAAACCTTTCGCCCAACCTTTATAATCAGTAACCTCAAGCTCAAACAAGAAATCATATCGTGATCGTGATGTTAAAAACAAACTGTGATCTTCATACGATTTTGAGGCACTATCATACTTTCTGAAACACTCATCAGCTCGGTCGTCATCTTGATAAAATACAGCTCCTTTCCAGCCGTGACATTTAATACCGAAGTGATTATTCGCGCGAACCGCTAGTTTAGACTTCCCATAGCCACTTTCTAAAATTCCCTGGGCTAGCGTGATACTAGCTGGAACGCCGTGCAGGGTCATCTGGTTCAAAGCTACATCTTTCCATTGCTCAACATAGGCTTTTACCTCATCGTTCTGAGCCTTACCGTATAATGAAAAAATCATAACGGTAAAAAACAATCCAATAGATTTCCAACTTTTCATGATCGTGTTGTTTTGATGGTGATACGTCGAACACGAACAAGAGTTACAAAAAATGTTGAAAACTTTATTTATTTTGTTGAAAACTCTCTAAACGTAGAGTGCTGCCTGTTGTTTTTCGATCTTTTCATCCTTGAGATATACATCGTAAGGCATCATTTTATCAATCATTCCATTCGGGGTAATTTCGATAATGCGATTACAAACTGTTTGGATCAGTTCATGGTCATGCGAACTCATGATCAATGTTCCTTTGAAATCTACCAATCCATTATTTAATGCAGTAATCGACTCCAGATCCAAGTGATTCGTGGGTTCGTCCAGCATCAGGAAGTTAGCCCTTTTCATCATCATTTTCGATAACATACAGCGCACTTTCTCACCTCCGGAGAGTACCTTTGCACTTTTCATGGCCTCTTCTCCAGAAAACAGCATTTTACCTAAAAAACCGCGAAGGTAGACTTCATCTTTTTCTTCCTCTGTCTGCGCATACGTTCTCAACCAATCTACGAGGGATTCGTCCTCCTGGAAAAAAGCGTGATTATCGTTGGGCATGTAAGTAGATGTAATGGTAGTCCCCCAATTAAAATCGCCCGTTGTCGGTGCGATATTTTCATTCAACACTTCGAAAAAAGCGGTAAGTGCTTTTGAACTCTTAGAAATCAAAGCAATTTTATCTCCGCGATTCACGTTGATGTTGACGTCCTTAAAAAGTGTTTCTCCATCTTTCTCCAGGGACAGGTTATTCACATGTAAAATCTGATCTCCTGCGTCGCGCTCTTGATCAAAAATAATCGCTGGATATCGTCGTGACGAAGGTTGGATTTCATCCAGATCCAGCTTATCCAGGAGCTTTCTTCGACTTGTTGCTTGTTTAGATTTACTGGCGTTCGCAGAGAAACGAGAAATAAACTCCTGCAGTTCTTTTTTCTTCTCTTCAGCCTTTTTATTCTTGTCAGCCCGCTGACGCGTAGCCAGCTGAGAAGATTTATACCAAAATGTATAATTTCCAGTAAAGAGCTTTATTTTCGAATAATCGATATCACAGATATGCGTACATACTGTATCCAGAAAGTGGCGGTCGTGTGAAACAACAATCACCGTATTTTTAAAATCGAGTAAGAAGTCCTCCAACCATTCAATTGTTTTCAGGTCTAAATCATTCGTAGGCTCATCAAGTACAAGTATATCTGGATTTCCAAATAACGCTTGTGCCAAAAGTACACGCACCTTAATATCATTGGGTATATCACGCATCAATTGATGGTGATAGGACTCTTCTATTCCAAGATTAGATAGTAAAGTGGCCGCATCAGTTTCGGCATTCCAACCCTCCATGTCAGCAAATTCGGCCTCAAGTTCTGATGCCTTCATACCATCTTCTTCACTAAAATCAGGTTTAGCATACAGTGCATCTTTTTCCTGCATGATTTCAAATAAACGCTCGTGACCACGTATCACTGTTTGTAGCACGGGGAAATCGTTAAATTCAAAGTGATCCTGTTTTAAAACAGCCATTCGCTTACCCGGCTCGATATCAATATGACCTCGAGTCGGGTCTTCCTCGCCAGTTAAAATTTTCAAGAATGTTGATTTTCCTGCACCATTAGCACCTATAACACCGTAACAATTACCGTGTAAAAACTTCAAGTTTACCTCATCAAATAGTACGCGTTTCCCAAACTGTAGCGTTAAATCATTAACCGTGATCATATCAATAGAATTGTTTGTGACAAAGATAGCTCAAAATCACCTTTGTCATTATCGAATTTTAAATTTATCGGTACCCGAAAAGTAACTCTCTTTTCATTTTATTCATCGTCCAAATTGGCGCGTAATTTCTGACGCAACTGACGGTTGTAGGTCTCCATCAAATATTTGAAATAGTTCTTTGTACTCTTCGCAATACATTTCGTGTATTGTTTGAGTCGATGTTCAATATGTTCTTGCAGGGCGTCTTGCAATTCTAAACCATCAAAAAAGTCATCAGCTTCAGATAGAATCGCCTGAAAGTGATTTTCCAATGAATCATCAACAGCTTTTTTTCCTTTTATTCCCTGGTCGATGTATTCTTCGTACACCTCTTTCATATTGAAACTGTTGAGTACATCCATGTTAACTTTCTCCTGAATATGCTTAGGTAATTTGTAAGCTGCCTCAAAGGTCAAATCTTCCTGCTCAGAAAGTCGCGATTCTAAAAAACGATCGGGAAAATGGAATGCATCTTTCCAGTTGATATAATCTTGCCAGAGTCCAAAACGGCGCACGTTATTCCCCAGATCAATCAGTCGGAACATATCCTTTTTAGGCAGTCTTCTGGAGCCCCGTCCAATCATTTGATGGTACAAAGTCAAAGACCGCGTGGCTCTATTTAAAATAATAGTCTCTACGGTAGGCTCATCAAACCCTGTTGTCAGTATACCTACAGAGGTTAATATGGCGTCAGGCGTTTCTTTAAACCATTTGAGTATGTCTTTTCGGTCCTTATCTGAAAATGTACTATCCAAATGACGGATTTTATAGCCACGCTTGTCAAATGTTTCTTGAACGCGGACACTCGTTTCTATACCAGAGTTAAAAACTAATGTTTTCGTTCCTACGGCCACTTCTTCATAGGCAAAAAGTAATTTTTCCTGCATAAAATAGTTCCCGTAAACCTGTTCAGAACTACTGACCGTAAAGTCACCATTAGAGCCAATTTTAAGACCATGAAGGTTCACATCGTAGGTGTAGGTCTCCGCATTCGCGAGGTATCCGCTCTCTATCAATGAAGCAATGCTCTCGCCTACTTTCAGCTCATCATAATGATCGTTCAATGGAAGCGCTTTATTCGAACTCAACGGGGTGGCCGTTACTCCCAGAATATTTGCATTTTGATAGTACTGAAATATTTTTCGGAAACTGTTATAATGTGCCTCATCAACGATAACTAATCCAACGTTTTTGATAAAATTCTCATCTTCTTGCAGGCGATTATTCAAGGTTTCCACCATTGCGATGTAACAATTATAATCATCCTGATTGTCCAGCGTTTTCACTTCGCTGTTGATAATTTTATTAGATACACCTATCGCTGATAGTTGTTTGGAAGTTTGAACAGACAACTCTATTCTGTGTGTAAGAATTAACACCTTTTTTTTCCAGCGTTCGATATACGTTTTCGCAATCTCAGAAAAAATCACCGTTTTACCTCCTCCTGTTGGAAGTTGAAACAGTAGATTAAAGTCTTTACCATTCTCATCAAGCTCCTTAATAATCTGTTCAACAGTCCTTTTTTGAAAAGGATATAATGTCTTTGGTTCAAACAGTGCCTCATCTATCATAATCGTCCGCGTCTCAAAAATTGGGCTACAAAAGTACGCCCTTTTTCGGGAAGAAAAAAATAATTCAGAATTTAATCGCAACGAGCACCTTTCCGTCTATATAAAAAGAACAGGTCTTCAAGCTGACTACTTGACAAGGGCGATAAGTAGAATGGTAGAAATAAAAAACCACAGTGCACGAAAACAATGAATATCGGCACTGTGGAATTCAGTAAAAAAATTACGCGTACTTACCCTTCTTTAGCTGCGAGGTAACGCTCTGCATCGAGCGCAGCAATACACCCCGTACCAGCAGCAGTAACTGCCTGACGATATGTTTTATCAGCAGCATCTCCAGCTACAAAAACACCCGCTACATTTGTTTTAGAGGTTCCTGGTTGTTCGTATTTGATATAACCAACATCATCCGTATTGAGGTAATCTTTAAATATATCAGTGTTGGGTTTGTGCCCTATCGCGAGGAAAAATCCAGTACAAGCTATTTCTGACGTTTCCTTAGTTTTATTGTTAATCACGCGAACACCAGTCACTCCATTGTCATCACCAAGCACTTCTTCCGTCTCCGTGTTATAAAGAATTTCTATATTTTCAGTTCTTTTCACACGGTCCTCCATGATCTGAGATGCTCGAAATTCATCTCTTCGGACGAGCATGGTTACCTTGTTGCACAGTTTCGACAAATAATGAGCTTCCTCACACGCAGAGTCACCCGCTCCTACAATAACTGTATCCTGACCTTTATAGAAAAAACCATCACATACTGCACAAGCAGAAACACCTCCACCCATTTCCAGGTACTTTTGCTCTGATGGCAAACCGAGGTATTTAGCAGACGCACCCGTAGAAATAATAACTGTTTTAGCGTGAATTTCTTTTCCATCATCTGCCCAACATTTGTGGATATCACCAGAAAAATCAACTTTTTCGATAAAACCTCCTCGAACGTCCGTATCAAATCGTTCAGCTTGTTGTTGCAATTGAACCATCATTTCGGGTCCTGTCACTCCTTCCGGATAACCCGGGAAATTCTCCACTTCATTCGTGGTCGTTAATTGCCCACCTGGTTGCAACCCCTGATACATCAGAGGCTTCATATCTGCTCTTGCCGCGTAGATGGCAGCAGTATATCCCGCCGGACCAGATCCTATGATCAAACAATCTACTTTCTCTATTTCGCTCATAATACTTCTAATTTTGAATCAACAAAAATAAAAATATTCTCCGCGTTTAACTGTAACCTTCGTTGCTTAAATTACATGTCGTCTTCATGAAGCATACATTTCTGTATATGTAGGTATTTCTTTAGAATATTCAATTCGTTTGTTTTCACTATCTATAAAAGCTGTAATAGTTGTTAAGCCATTCGTTAAGATGAGCCACTTGACATCCAGCGCAAAATTGTACTGTGCTATTTGATGAAGCGTTGATTCCTGCAGCTTCACAGCTGATGCCTTACATTCAATGATCGCAATTGGTCGCCCCGACCTGTTGAACACCACTCCGTCACATCGCCGTTCGAGATGATTTACCCGGATACCATATTCTGAGGCGATAAGTGTCAGCGGAACTCCGCACTCATCTACGAGGTAATGCAAAACGTGTTGTCTCACCCACTCTTCAGGGGTTAACTTCAACCTCTTTTTCCTAAAAACATCCCAAACAAACAGTTGCCCTTCTTTTTTGAAGAGCTTTAAGTCAGCTTTCGGAAAATTTAACGGCGTTAGCATCATCCAAAAGTAAGAAAATTGACGTGTATGGTGCATTTCGCGCCAAAAGTAAATAGTACCTCATCGTGATATCAGTGCAGGGCATCAAACGTCTCGTAAATGGCACATATCGAGAATAACTAGCACCAAAACACTGTCAATTAGTCATTTAAAGCAACACATGTATGACATAATAACAGATCTACGATAGATTCTTCCGATTGGTCAATTTTTTGATATCCGTATAGTGAAGTTTAAAAATCAAGAATAAAAAAATATGGATGTAAATAAATGGACCACAAAGACCCAAATGGCCGTTAATGAAGGGCAGAAAATCGCCCAGGAAAACGGTCAGCAAGCGATCGAAACCGGGCATATTTTGCGCGGCATGATTCAGGTCGATGACAGCGTCCTTCCCTTTATATTTAAGGAACTCGGCAGTGATTTGGAAATTTTCACACGAGCACTCGACAATATTGTCAAGCGATATCCAAAGGTAGAGGGCGGAGGACAACCTTACCTCAGCAACACTTTACAGCGCGTCATCAACTACGGTATGAATGAAATGCGCAACTTTAAAGACGAGTTTTTGTCTTTAGAGATTTTGCTATTTGCCCTGATAGACGGAAATGATCAAATTGCGCAGTTGTTGAAGGATAACAATTTTAAGAAATCTACATTAAAAGAAGCTATTATGAAATTAAGAGATGGAGAAACCGTTGACTCCCAAGGAAAAGACGGAACTTACAAATCGCTCGATAAATTCGCCAACAACTTGAACGAGATGGCCAAAAGTGGAAAACTTGACCCCATCATCGGACGTGACGAAGAAATTCGTCGGGTTTTACAAATTCTTACAAGGCGTACAAAGAATAACCCTATTATGATCGGTGAACCTGGAGTTGGTAAGACAGCGATTGCAGAAGGTATCGCCCAGCGGATTGTTTCTGAAGACGTACCGGAGAATCTGAAAAGCAAAGTTGTATATGCCCTGGATATGGGAGCTCTTGTCGCAGGAGCTAAGTATAAAGGAGAATTTGAAGAGCGCTTAAAATCAGTCATCAAAGAAGTCGTCAAATCAGATGGAGAAATCATTATGTTCATTGACGAAATTCACACACTTGTAGGTGCTGGAGGTGGTGGCGAAGGAGCTATGGATGCGGCCAATATTCTCAAGCCAGCGTTGGCTCGCGGTGAATTACGTGCTGTGGGCGCCACAACCTTAGATGAGTACCAAAAACATTTCGAAAAAGATAAAGCTCTCGTTCGTCGTTTTCAGACTGTTTTAGTGGATGAACCGACTACAGAGGATGCCATATCCATCTTGCGCGGTATCAAGGAGAAGTACGAAAATCACCATAAGGTGTTGATCAAGGACGATGCGATTATATCAGCTGTAGAATTGTCGCAGCGTTATATCACCGATCGCCAACTTCCAGATAAAGCGATTGACCTTATTGATGAAGCGGCTTCCAAGTTGCGTATGGAAATCAATTCAAAACCCGAGGAGCTGGACGAAATCGAGCGCAAAATCATGCAATTGGAAATTGAACGCGAGGCCATAAAACGCGAAGGAGATCAAAGAAAGTTAGCCAATTTAAAATCCGAGCTGGCCAATCTCACAGAACAACGCGATGAGTTCATGGGGAAATGGAAAGCAGAAAAAGACCTCATTGATGCTGTACAAACTGCAAAGGAGGAAATCGAACAGGTCAAACTGGAAGCGGATCAAGCAGAAAGAGCTGGCGAATATGGAAAAGTAGCTGAATTGCGATACGGTAAAGTCAAAGAACTCGAAAGCACCATCGAAGAAGGTAAAAAGCAACTGACAACGCTTCAGGCTGAGGCTAAGATGATTAAAGAGGAAGTTGACGCTGAGGAAGTTGCTGATGTGGTGTCGAAGTGGACTGGTATTCCGGTCTCTAAAATGCTGGAAAGTGATCGTGCAAAACTCCTGCGCTTAGAAGATGAATTGCGCAAACGCGTGGTGGGTCAGGAGGAAGCCATTGAGGCTGTTTCTGATGCAGTTCGCAGAAATCGTGCAGGACTCCAAAACCCGCAACGTCCCATTGGGTCATTCCTGTTTATGGGAACCACAGGAGTGGGGAAAACCGAATTGGCTAAAACGCTGGCGTCCTATCTCTTTAACGATGAAAATGCCATGACGCGCATTGATATGAGCGAATTCCAGGAGAAACACAGTGTCAGCAGATTAGTTGGAGCTCCTCCGGGATATGTCGGATACGATGAAGGCGGTCAGCTTACTGAAGCGGTGCGCCGTCGTCCCTACTCGATTGTGCTCTTGGATGAGATCGAAAAGGCACACCCCGATGTATTCAATATCCTGTTACAAGTATTGGACGATGGTCGATTGACAGATAATAAAGGGCGTCTTGTCAACTTTAAAAACACAATTATCATCATGACGACCAACATGGGAGCAGATATCATTCAACAAAACTTCACAGGGGCCGATTCGTCTGAATATCCGGCGATCAAAGAACGTACTCAGTTAGAATTACTCGAATTCCTCAAACAAAATATTCGCCCCGAATTTCTCAATAGAATTGACGAACAAATACTATTCACACCACTCACGGAAGAAGATACACGTCAGATTGTCGACATCCAATTATTGAACCTTAAAGCGCAGTTGAAAGACAATCATATCCAATTAGTGGTAAAGGATGACGTCATCGACTGGATTGCCGAAAATGGTTTCGACCCTCATTTTGGAGCACGCCCTGTAAAACGGGTTATTCAGAAAAGCATACTGAATGAACTTTCCAAACAGATGCTCGCACAAAAAATCGACACTTCCAAAAATGTCGTACTCGATATGATTGATGGAAAAGTTATTTTCCGTGAACCCATATCTGAAGAAGAGGAAGAGATTATTTAAACGCAAAGGAACTTAAGTATGCAACCGCAGTGATATCAATGCGGTTTTTTTATTAGGTTACCAACTTAAGTCGTAAAATTAACATATAACTGCTGTTCCGCTAACTATTTTTTAATGTGCTAGTTGTATAGTAAAAACTTAGTAAACTTAATTGGAAGCTTTTATAATCGGTTTTTCCCACTTCATATATTCGAGCTTTGGAAATTACTTATACCTACCAACTACTTTTTCCCATTACTCACTTTTGTTTATTTTAAAAAGTGTTCGTGAGCTC
>CAYFTH010000118.1:0-9096 GCA_964346075.1 uncultured Fluviicola sp.
AAACGCTCCATTTGCATCAACACGCAAAGTGATTTGATTTTTATCATAATCTTTTCGAATACCTTCAAGCAAATTTATCTCCTGATCAAAGTCTATCGCACCGATCTTCATTTTGATACAGGAGAATCCCTGGTCTAGTTTCTCCTCGATCTGCTCAGCCATAAATGACGGCTCTCCCATCCAAATGAGACCATTAATGGGAATCGAATCATTTCCGTGATAAAAATCAGTGTCGTAGAACAATCGTTTTCCACCGTTTTTGAGGTCTAGCAATGCCATCTCTACTCCAAACAGAATGGATGGCTCATATTTCAGTCGACTAAGGTCATCTGCAAACACATTGATATCGCGAACTACTCGTTCTACTTGTGCTTCGTATTGCTCGTCACTTTCATAATCCGGTGAGAGTCCTTCAATGATGCTGCACTCTCCTACTCCAACGATCTTAGGGTTATCTGTTCGCCATATAGAAATAAACCAGGCTTTCTTTTCGGTCATTACCCCCCGACTTGTTCCACCTGGTCGTTTGAATTCAAATACGCGTTTTTTAAAAGATGCTTTCAGACTCATAACAACGTTGAAATTAGGAATAAGATTGAGATCGCAAAAGTAGATAAAGCGACCTTCTTCAGTTCAGGATCTAGATCTTTCGGATCTTTTGTGGTCCAGACCGTTTTAATATGTACAAATAATAAAATGAATGGAATAAGCGCAATGAATCCCACCCACCATTGATTGAGTAGTAAAGTTGTCATTAGCCCTAGCAGAGCGAGCACAATCAAGGTAGTATGATAGATTTTAGATCGCTTATACCCCATTTTAACCACGAGTGTACGTTTTCCGACCTTCGCATCGTTCTGATGATCCCGCATATTGTTCAGGTTAAGTACTGCTACACTCAAAAAGCCAATGCTCAAGGCCAGTCCGATGACACTTATATCAAAGGTCTTTGCGTATAAAGTGTAAACGCCAAGAACACTCACCAATCCGAAAAAGATGAACACCATGACATCGCCCAATCCATTATAGCCATACGCTTTCTTCCCAACAGTATAGGTGATCGCAGCCAATATACAGGCAAAAGCTAAAAAAACATAAGTCCACAACACTTCTTCCGGCATTCCCTGTGTCCCAATAATGATCAACGGAACGGCTGTTCCCAAGGCGCTCAAAGCCATCAATACCACTCCAATTATCATCTCTTTTTGTGATATCACTCCAGATTGAATAGCGCGTTGTGGACCAACGCGTCCTTCATTATCAGCACCTTTATAGCTATCACCCAAATCGTTAGCAAAATTTGAAAGCACTTGTAAGAATAAAGTCGTCAGCATGGCCAACACAAATATAGTGGCGTCCCAATGCTCATTTGCGCATGCAGCAGAACTACCCGCAATAATACCCGAAAGGGACAAGGGTAAGGTTCTGAGCCTTGCGGCGTTTATCCAAGCTTTTAGTTTCATGGTGTATAAATCAACATGTTCTGGCTTTCAAAACGAATATAGAATAAAGATTGTTTGCAGCTGTTGATGGATCCGCCATTTTGAACTAATTAAAGGGGGGTATTAAAACTAAGAGACGCACATGAATTACTCATTTTATTTCCCATTCAACTCCATAGCTTTCAAGGTATTCATCATTAAGGAAACAATGGTCATGGGACCCACACCACCAGGAACTGGAGTTATGTAAGAACATTTAGGTGCCACGTTTTCAAAATCGACATCACCGCTCAGGCGATACCCTTTTTTCTTGGTATCATCCTCTACACGCGTAATTCCAACATCCATCAATATCGCGCCGGGTTGAATCATATCTGCAGTCAGAAAACCAGGTTTCCCGATGGCTGTAATGATAATATCGGCCTGCAAGGTAATTGCTTTCAAATTTTTAGTTCTCGAATGCGTTAGCGTCACTGTTGAATTTCCCGGAAAGGTGTTGCGTCCCATCATGATGCTCATAGGAGCGCCCACAATGTGTGAACGACCTATAACAACGCAATGTTTTCCTTCTGTTTCAATTTCGTATCGTCTGAAAAGCTCTAACATTCCCGCAGGTGTAGCAGGAAGGAAGCCCGGCAGATTGAGTACCATGTTACCCAGGTTCATAGGATGAAATCCATCGACATCTTTTTTAGGATCGATTGCCAGCGTAACTTTTTTTTCATCGATATGAGCTGGTAACGGAAGCTGAACGATAAAACCATCAATATTATCATCTTTATTCAGCTCGTCCACCAACGCTAACAACTGATCTTCCGTGATAGAATCTTCTTTATGGATAAGGGTACTTTCAAAGCCAATCTTTTTACATGCCTTTACCTTAGCACCTACGTATGTCAGCGATCCACCGTCATTACCAACTAATACAGCCGCGAGGTGTGGCGTCTTCTTTCCCGATTTCCTACGTTGATGAACAGCTTGAGACAATTCCTCTCGAATCGCTTTAGAAGTAGATTTCCCGTCTAACAGTTGCATTTCTATTCGCTTTGTGCAAAAATAGGATTTTATACGTTGTAATAAATCATAATGTTAGTAAGATTTACATTTCGTGGATAAGAAAATAAAACAACTATCTCTGGTAAAAAAGATCGGTGAGAAGCATTTAGAATCTGCTGAATGAACCTTTCCTTCTTTCAGTCGCATAAAACATCCTCAAAATACCTACATATTCTTCCAGCCCCGAGCATACGATGTTCTATTTTACAGAGAAACCCTCATAATCCCCATCATATATAGCATTTAAAAAATCATTTTTACCTATACAGCGCTGACAATATACTTTTCGTAGTTGCTCATGATCAAAGGCTTGAAACGGTATACCACAAGGTTTTAAAAACATATTGCACCACGTCTTATCTGGAAGACGATCACTATCTTGTATGAGCCTCGTGTAATAAATCTCTGACTCCGGCGCCGAGGGGTGCGTGTAAGAAGCTTCATGAATGAAACCTGTGATATCATTATGTTCATACATAAAAGGAAAGGCAATATTCACTCCGATGCCTGGATTTTGATAATACGTCGCCATTTTAGCAAGTCGAAAAGCAATTGTATCCGTTAACAAATCATAGTTAGTATAGAAACTGTGGACTTGTGACAGTGCTATCATTGCATTTTTCTGTGATGACGCTGGTTCTGATGCGTAGTCATGATTTAAAACAAACATATTCAAATTAAAATTCGCTTTATCAACATTCCGCTTAACTTTTTCATTCCAATCGTAATAATGCTTGAGATCACGCGCCGTGCGCAAGAGTTGTTCCAACGTTTTCGCTTCGTAGCGTCCACCTGATTGAAAACGCCTCGTCAGTACACGTAACTTATGATAGCGGAAGGCAGGTAGCAGCTGAACCTTTTGTGCTGCTATCATTTGATCAGTAATCATGGTACTATCCTGACTCCAATCCGAAAAAACGTCGAACACCTCGGGCCATTCCGACCCAAAAAGAATATATAGCTGAGATAATTCGTTGTGACTATAACCAATATTCGGAAAAGGTAATGAAGAAAATACTGAGGCATCTACATGATCATTCTCTACGACCCAATGAGCGTATTTGTACAACTTGTTGAGTTGATCTGCTTCTCTTTTAACCCCCTGTGATAATCGCATTTTTCGCTTTATTTCATCGCTTAATCGCTCCCATTCACTGATGATGTAATAATCGAGACTCTTGAGGTTCGGTATGACGTGAAAAAAAACTTTAATGCGTCCTTTTCTAGAAACGTCGAGGTGTTTAGAGAATTTTTGAGGTTGTTGATCCACTTCCTGCTTTAAGGCGGGGTTATTTTGCCTTAAAACTCCTTGTAATTCACGATCTGCTGCCAATGATTTCCTGAAGTCTTTAAAGTTAATGTCTGTCTCGATTTTCCGGTGAATGCTATCGGACTGCATACCTTGAAATATTCGAGCAATATTAGATGCTCTTTCTAGCTGGAGCCGATTGTTAATTTTCTGACTACCCTCGATGGATGAATATGCTTTAATGTGGACAGAGTCGATAATAAAATCATATTCTGAAAGACGTTGTAAAGGGCTAAGAATACGTTCTGCATCAAACATCACTTCTCCTTGTTGAAAAGGAATGGTAAAATCAACGTTGTCCTTGACAGGATGAAATCCATAATTATCGACATCGGACTGGTAAGGGATAAAAGCGGTAGGTTTATAACTTTCAAATAAGTCTCCACAATACTGCGTAAAATAATGAACATCGCAAATCTGGTGATCTTTAATAATCAACAAATTGCTATTTAGGATACGACCAACATTTCTCGGGAGTCTTCCCAGGTTAATTTCAAAATATTCACTGGCGTATTTATCGACCTTGTACTGACCAAATCGCTTGAAAAAGCTTACTGAATCCTTTCTAAAAATGTATGAAAAAAATGTCAAATCCTTTTGAAGTTTACGCTTTTTAAGTCCACGCAGCACCGATTTACGATAGTTGGGTTCGAGGATAATACCGTTGGTACGCAACTGACCATTTCTACGACTGGGCTTTTGGTAATACGCATTGTTTCCACAAGCATAATCATCATAAGTAACCACTTCAACAGCGAAACCGTCCCAACGATTGCGGATAATTTTTTGAACGTACTCCGCATTTTCCACGCGTAATATAAAACCTTTTCGTTCGTCATAATTGAGTGAAATATCAGGGGCGTCTCCATGTTTATCAAGACAGTCAGAACACTTTTCCAATTGATCATGTCTCAATTTGTGTGCATATTTATAATCTTCCAATAATTCATTTGGCACCGCATCAAAACTCCTGACTTTTGGTGGTGCCGAATAGTTGCTATATGGGAAAAATGCCGTGTTTTCTTCAAAATGATGACGCATAGCAACTTTAGCGAACTTTTGACAAGCATAAACGTTATTTTTGGATGTATCCACAGCTATTGCAACACCTGTAATCTGATAGTCTTTTGTTATGATATTTTTAAAATGACCGGGAGAGTTAACCCAACCCGCTACAAGAGTGTTCGCAACAGCACGGTAGCTATTATTCTGTTTTACCGATCGATCGTTCGATCCAATATACGCCGATACCTGAGCGACATTTTCTCCAACGCTATATCCGTTTGCACCGTAAAACTCAGCCCGTTTTTGCGGCGTTCGTTTTTGATTATCTCCTTGTCTAAAATGCGTTAAGCGTTGCTTTTCTGTCATGTAACCGGCTTGGTCTTTCGCAGCAACATAAAGAATGGAATCGTTTGCTAATGGCTTACAGCTATGTGTTTTTCTAACGGAATCCACCCCTTCTTTAATCAAATGCTCAAGGTACTTAGCATCATAATGACGTACATCGAAATGAGATGATGGTGACTGAGACCTACCCGCCAGGGCAATCAATAACAAGGACATCGATAATATTAGAGAAAAAAGTAATTGCATGTTCCAATACATGAACGACTAAAGATGAATTCTGTTACGTCCAGTAAAAAATATTTCTGACCAGAAGTTTTAACCTTTTAAAGTGTATTTCTACTCAATTCCTATAACCTTTCAACCACCTCAAGAAATCGCTCCAGGCGAAGATACCACGAAACAACAATCCGCAAGCAATAAGAAGTAATTCGAAGAGCTGCTTCTAAAGCGAAACTAACAAACCCAGTGTTATTTATTCCTCATCGTAAAATTGAAGACTCACATCATATTCACCAGCGATTAAATCATCTTTATCGGCCCAGTATTTAGAAGTCAGCAACTGATAATTATTTTTTTCAGCAGATTCTATTGTCCAAATAAATTTATGCGCATCTTTAAACTCCACATTTCCTTCCAGTTGGTCAGCAAACAAGCGCTTGATTAAGCAGCTATCTTTTAAACCTCCAGCAAATATTTTCGCCAACATCGCTTTATCGGTTCCGATATCAATACCGTCGTCCTGTATCACATCGAATGTAAATCGAGCCGCCTCTGTATTCGGAAATGTTCCATTATAAGCCTTAAATAATAGCTGATTAATATTAAATAAGTCGTAATGAAAATTCGGTTCAGGGTATTCTTCGGCTACTTTATCCACCATCATTTCATGAGAAAGCGAGTCAATCTGACCTTCGTTTAAGGCTCCACCAAGTTTGTAGTTCAGTACCACACTAGCAGCTTCGCTCGGTTCAAAATCGCCAATCGCCATAAAGAGCATTTCTTTTAAATTCTCATCTTTAATCGATTGGGCATCGGGAAAATCAAATTCCTCAAGTAGCTTCTGATAATCCTGATTTGTCCAATAAGATTTTATTTCATTCACTGACTGAACATTTTTCACTTGTACCTTCATATATTATTTTTTGTAAATTGGAAATCGTAGTAATAGATTTTGTTTAGCCTTTCACGCGCATTACATGAAATTCAGTTGTAATAAACGACTAGGTGCACGTAACTATCCTCAATTTTCCATATAGAGTAAGGTAGTTAATAAAATGAGACTCTCCAAGAAATTGATCGTCTAAAATTACGCTTCTAGACTAGACTAAACCTTTTCAGCGTATTCTTTGTTTAAAAAATATGAAAACAGTGATTATTACTATTAGCATAATTGCCTTATTGGGGCTACTTTATTTCTTTTTTGTGAAAAATAATGAAACATATCAGTACAAGGTATTAAAGAAGTATAACAACTTTGAAGTACGGAAATATCAGCCGGCGATATTCTCAAGTGTTGAGCTGGATTCAGGAAATTATAAGTCTGTTTCGTCCAAAGGCTTCAATATTCTTGCGGGCTATATCTTTGGTGACAATAAGCAAGACGAGAAAATTGCCATGACCACTCCTGTCACCATGGATCTTGAAGATACCATGACGATGCGTTTTCTGGTTCCTTCAAAATACGCCAAAGAGGATTTACCTCAACCGAATAATAAGTCTATTGAGTTTGAAGAAATGCCTGAACGAATAGTCGCAGTAATCCGTTTTTCAGGTTATGCTGATGATCAAAAAATTGAAAAACATCGGAAGGAATTAGCGAAAGCACTAGAGCAACAAGGATTAGAACATACAGATGGATGTACATTTATGGGATATAACGCTCCATTCGATCCAATCAATAGAAGAAATGAAGTGATGGTGGAACTGATCGATTATGAGAATTGATCCAACCACTTTAAATGCTTGTGCTTAGATTCACATTAGAGCAATTCACTGAACTGTATGTTAATCATGTATTTATTCAATAATCAGTAAATAAAAAAGGACTACTCTTTCGAACAGCCCTTTTTTAATAATTAAGAGTTCTGCACTACGACAGGCTCAATGTAAAGTTCAAAATTTAGAATTCCATTTCAAACTCAAAAATCTACTTTCCTGCGCGCTTACGCTCGTTTTCAGAAAGTAAGATTTTTCTAATTCGCAAAGATTGAGGAGTAACTTCAACATACTCATCAGATTGGATGTATTCCAATGCTTCCTCCAGTGACATTTTTATGGCTGGAGCGATACGCACTTTATCATCCGCACCGGAAGAACGCATATTACTCATTTTTTTAGTTTTCGTAATATTGACTACTAAATCTCCTTGACGCGAATTCTCTCCAATAACTTGGCCGCCGTAGATCGACTCGTTGGGATCTACAAAGAATTTACCGCGATCCTGCAAGTTGTTTAAAGAGTAAGGAATTGCTGTACCTTTCTCCATAGAAATCATCGAACCGTTTAAGCGCCCTGGTATATCACCTTTGTAGGGTTGAAATTCTATATACCGATGGTTCATAATTGCCTCTCCCGCAGTTTGGGTTAACAAATAATTTCGCAAACCAATGATACCGCGCGATGGAATGTTGAATGTGATATTCATACGTTCCCCTCGTGCTTCCATATTGAGCATTTCACCTTTTCTTTTCGTCACTGCTTCCACAGCAGTTCCAGAGTATTCTTCCGGCAAATCAATGGTTAATTCCTCAATCGGTTCACATTTTTTACCATCAATTTCCTTGATGATTACTTGTGGCTGTCCTACTTGAAGTTCGTATCCCTCGCGACGCATGGTTTCAATTAAAACGGACAAGTGCATAACACCACGACCATAAACCATCCATTTATCGGCTTTATCTGTTGCCTCAACACGAAGGGCTAAGTTTTTCTCGAGTTCTTTTTGCAATCGATCATCAATCTGACGAGAAGTTACAAATTTCCCTTCCTGACCGAAAAATGGTGAATCATTAATCGAAAACATCATGCTCATCGTCGGCTCATCAATAGATATCTTTTCCAACGACTCTGGGTTTTCCGCATCACAGATTGAATCTCCAATTTCGAATCCTTCCAATCCAGTAACCGCACAAATATCTCCAGCCTGAACTGCATCAGTTTTCACCCGTTCTGTACCTTCGTAAACAAATACGTCTTTCACGCGGTGCTTCTCATGCTTACCATCACTCTTACTGAGGATTACAGGCATATTTGGTTTTAACGTTCCGCGCTGTAGCCGTCCAATTGCAATTCGCCCTACGAAAGAAGAATAATCTAGCGACGTAATTAACATTTGTGTATTCCCTTCTTCAATTTCCACTGGTGGGAAATATTCCAGGATTTTAGATAACAACGGTTCTATCGATGATGTTTCATTCTTCCAGTCTTCTGACATCCAACCGTTCTTGGCAGAACCGTAAATCGTTTCAAACTCAAGCTGTTCTTCATTGGCATCCAATTCGAACATGAGATCAAATACCTTTTCGTTCACCTCATCCGGCGTACAGTTCGGCTTGTCCACTTTATTGATCACAACAAGAGGTTTCAAGCCCATATCTAGCGCTTTCTGTAAAACAAAGCGCGTCTGTGGCATTGGCCCCTCAAAGGCGTCCACTAACAAGCACACACCGTCTGCCATATTCAATACACGCTCCACTTCACCACCAAAGTCGGCGTGTCCGGGAGTATCAATGATATTAATTTTTTTACCTTGATAGACAACCGAAACATTCTTGGAAACAATCGTAATTCCTCGTTCTTTCTCAAGGTCATTATTATCCATCATCAATTCTCCAGCATTCTCGCGATCGCGATCCGTGAAAGAATCTCCTGCCTCAATCATACGATCCACCAATGTCGTCTTTCCGTGGTCGACGTGTGCAATAATTGCAATATTTCTAA
>CAYFTH010000119.1:0-9087 GCA_964346075.1 uncultured Fluviicola sp.
CTTTTGCAAATAGACTCGCTTTTTTCGTCACGATCCCTGATTCTATCTTAACCCCATTTACCAGAAGTAATTCGAGTAATTCAGCAAATTTTATAAGCTCACTTTTGGTGAAGCCCCAGGAATTAATGGAGATCTTCCCGGAATCAATAAGGTCCCAAATCATTCTGTTCTCGTCCTTTTCTATTTCCTGCTTAACAAAACCTTTCTTAATGGTTCGTGAATGCTGAAATTCATCAAGAATGATGATCACGGGTTCATCTTCGGAAACATCTGCTATTTCTCTTACCGAAGATCGCAGAGAAAATTCTCCTTGTTTTTCTCCCAAATCAATACGAAAAGTTCTGTCATCAATCGTTAAAAGCTCACTTAGCCGCTGAATTAATGAGGTCTTCCCTACTCCTGTTAGTCCCCATAGATTAACAATATTCGGCTTCGGTTGAATTTCAGCCAGTGTATACCATGAACGCATATTCTCAATGATTTCGTCAATTGCTGAATCAATACCCACATATTCTTTTTTGAGTTGCTCTCGCGCTTTTTCCAGTTGAGGTATCTTCTTCTGGAAATCTTTCTTTAGCTTTATTACCGATTCATTCATAGTTATTGTTTTTTTGATTTAGAACAAAGGTAGAGGGGGACTCCGCCAAAGCGTGTCGTCTCGGCTCCGCTCGACGAACGCATTTGGCTCCGCTGTACGATCGCTTTGGGCTTCGATTGCTATAAAACGGGCATCTCGACTCCGCTCGATGTCCGTTTTATAGCAACTTTATTAATAGGATTAAAAGAATTTCTCAGACACACTCGATGTCCGTTAAATATTGATTTATCAAGTACGCCTCTAAAAATACTGGAACTCCGCTCGATGTCCGTTAAATAGTAACTTTAGTAGTAGGATTGTAAGAATCTCTCAAAAAAAACGGGCGTCGAGGTAATTTTTAAAAAAAACAGGCGTCGAGCGGAGCCGAAACGCCGTTTTTTTTTATTTTTATTGGTCTAACCATAAAACTTAATCATCATGAGAAATGGATATATGTACATACTGCTATGCAGCAATGATACTTATTACACTGGATCAACAAAGTGTTTAGAAAAAAGACTTCTACAGCATCAGAGCGGCGAGGGGGCAAATTACACGAAAAAGCATCAACCTGTCGAATTAGTCTATTATGAAGAGTTCCCTAATGTGGCGGAGGCTTTTTATCGCGAAAAACAGATTCAGGCTTGGTCCAGTAAGAAAAAGAAGGCTTTGATTGACAACAATTTTACTGATTTAGGAAGGTTTGCTGAATGCAGGAATGATAGTCATTATGAGAATAAGGGGTAATGCGGGTGTCTCGGCTCCGCTCGACACCCGTATCTTATTAGGCTCCGCTCGAAACCCGTATCTTATTAGGCTTCGCTCGAAACCCGTAACGAATTAATCTTCGCTCGACAACTTTATCTTATTAGGCTACAATTGCCATTAAACGGACATCTCGACTGCGCTCGATGTCCGTTAAATAGCAACTTTAGTATTAGAGTAGTAAGATTTAAAAAAAAGAGACGTTGAGTCTCAAAAAAAATGGCGTCGAGTTTCAAAAAAAGAAAAAAACGGGCGTCGAGCGGAGTCGAGACGCCGTTTTTTTTAACTTAACAAAAAAAGCCATGTCAGCACAAGCAATCATCCGTCGCTACAAGAGAATTGTAGACATTTTGGAATCAGGACAATTCCCATCTATGGACGACATCCAATCATATATAGAGCAGGTCGGACTCAAAGCCTCAAAACGAACACTTGAGCGCGATTTTGAAGCCATTCGAAATGAGTTTGACGTTGAGATCGAATACAACAAACATAAAAGAGGCTATTTCATCAATAAAGACATGAGTCTCCCCATTGATAGCTTTCTGCGACTCTTAGAAATGGTAGAAACAGCAAATGTATTTCAGGAAAGCCTTAGGGAAAGTAAGGATACTTTGAGTTATATTGATTTTGAAAATGAAGGCACTGTTTCTGGGATCGATTATTTGCGCCCCCTGCTTCAGGCAACACGCAACCATCAGCGCGTACGATTCAACCATGAAAGTTATCAATCGGGTAAAAAACGCAAATACCAGCTCAAACCCTATTTGATAAAAGAGTATCAGGGACGATGGTACATTGTCGGAGAAGTTGCTGGAATGAATGCTATCCGTACTTTTGGAATTGACCGCATCCATGATCTTGAAGTTCTTACTCAAACATTTGAACCCAAGGAGGATCTCAATATCAAAGAAAGATTTGACGATGTTGTTGGCCTGACTTATGAGGGAAGCGAAAAACAGCGCATCTTACTCGCTTTTGCACCTGAACAGATGCCTTACTTGAAGTCTTTGCCCCTCCATCGTTCTCAGCGTATTCTCGAGGAGAATGATCAGGAATCACTTGTTGAATTTCATTTGATCCCGAATTTTGAATTTATTCAACGCTTATTCACGTTTATGGATAATGTGAAGGTGGTTGAGCCGGAGTGGCTGGTTGAGGAAGTGAAGGGGAAGGTTGAGAGGATGAGGGGCAAGTATTGAATAATACTTACAATTTATACTGTTTCCCTGCTATTTATTTTGTGTTTTCAGATAAGTTCTATCGACGGGTAATCAGATTAAGTTCTAAAAATTCAGTTGACTAAGTTAGGATGAACATGATATCAGAAATGAAGATCATGTTTCCTTCTATACAAGAACAACAAAATACAATAACTCACCCAAAAAAGAATAATACGAAAAATACACAAAAGGTGTCATGCAAAAGATCTTTGCTTAAAATGGTGCGCGCGTTTTTCATTTCAAATAGTATTTTGCGCGTGTTTTTCTTGCTTTGCGCGCATTTTTCCTGTAGATTGCGCTTAAAATTATTGAAAAATATGAATAGCGCACATTTTTCATATAACGCGCGCATTTTTCTTGGAAAAAGACTTCCAGAAGAGGGATGTGTTGTCGGCTATGCTTCGATCATATCTAAACTCAATGCTCCAGTACCACTGCCAGATCAAAATTGCATGGTCTGCAACCAAAATAAAAAATACGAGACAGATCAATGGAAAGCTTTTGCAGTTAAGTATTTTTCACTTTCAATCTAATTAATTAAGTGTTTTTCACTGCTGTTAAGCATTTTTCTCCTATATTGCGAATAAATCGTTTTCACTAACAATAATGAGTATTAAGTGTTTTTCACCTGAATTAAGTGTTTTTCACGGAAGAACTGTACCTAAAGAAGGTGTTATTGTGGGATATGGGGCTATCATCGAATCATTTGATTTATCCGCACCTATTCCAAACCAGCTCTCCTTTGTAAGTGAAAAGAAGCGAAGTTATCAAACAGAACAATGGCGCGTATTTGAGTCAAGATATCTACCCGAACAAACGTTATACAAGCAACTTATATTTGCATTTAAATACGAAGGCGTAGACCTGATCATCCTCAAAAAACTATTCGATCAGTTAAATGAGACCGAAGTATCTGAAATGATCCAACAAGAAATCATGGGTCAATACAGTCGAAGAATATGGTTTCTTTATGAATGGTTATTAGACAAAAAACTGGACATCCCTGATTTAAAAAAAGGGAACTTAGTTTCTGTTATAAATGAAAAACTTCAATATGCAATTCTTGGAAAAAGTTCACGGCGACATAAAGTAATTAATAACCTACCGGGAACTAAAAACTTTTGCCCATTAATAAAGAAGACCGAAAAACTGGAGAGCTATATCCAATCGGATATCCAAAATCAAAGAAACATCTATCTCAACAGGGTAAGTAATAGCCTATTGCAAAGAGCATCGGCCTATCTACTTTTAAAAGATTCTAAAGCTTCCTTTACTATTGAAGGAGAAAAGCCTCGAAATAACCGAGCCGCTCGATGGGGAAAGGCAATTGGCCAGGCAGGTTCAACATCACTTGACATAAATGAGCTCAATCGTCTACAACAAATCGTAATTGAGAACTCGAGATTCACGAAAATGGGAATCCGTAAACAGCAAGGATTTGTGGGAGGGTATGATGAACTAAGTCATGAACCTATTCCGGATCACATTTCGGCACGCTTTGAAGATTTACCTCAGCTAATGGAAGGATGGATATCAACAAAAAATCTATTGATCGAAAAGGAAATGGATGCCGTTTTAGTGGCTGCGAAAATTGCGTTTGGATTTGTATTTATACATCCGTTTGTTGATGGGAATGGACGTTTACATAGATATATCATTCATCACATACTTGCAGCAATGGACTATACACAACAAGGCGTAATTTTTCCTGTGTCGGCTTCAATTCTAGATCATATAAGGGATTACACCAACGTCTTAGAGGATTATTCGCATCCCGTTTTGGAAAATATCGAGTGGAACCCTGCTCCAGATAACAATGTTAAAATAAACAATGATACGATCGATTTATATAGATATTTTGATTGCACCAAACAGGCTGAGTTCTTGTATGATTGTGTACAGGATACAATCCAAAATATTATTCCAGATGAAATAAGCTATCTTGAAAAGTACGATGAATTCAAGCGGTATATTGATGACGTTTATGAAATGCCTGACAAAGAGCTATTCTTACTGGTCAGTTTTCTTCGACAAGGTGAGGGCAAACTATCGAAAAGAGCACTTAAAAAAGAGTTCTCACTCCTTGCCAAAACGGAAATAATAGATATAGAAAATAAGTTCAAAGAAATTTTTGAGATTGAGGAATGACTACACAATCAGAAGCCCTATTAGAAAATAATCTTGTCAAGCAATTAATTGGCTTGGGGTATCAACGTGTGACGATCCTGAATGAAGAGCAGTTATTACAAAACCTCCAAGAGCAGCTAGAAGTATTCAATGAAACTTCATTTAGTCAGCGTTAATTTATTAAATCAAAAGTCATTTCAACTTCACTTTATCCTTCAATTGGATATAGTGAAAACTTCAACTTGTGAACAACTGCCTCTTAAGATAATTGTAAGCTTTTAAGTGAACATACTAATCCCCTAAATCATCAAATTCTCGAACATCTCTTTCTCGATCTGATCTATTTCATGACTCCCATTTGAAGTTTCCAGCGTTACTTCTTTGCAAAAGATCTCTTTCCCTTTTAACCCCACAAAGTAGAATTCACCCTGTGAAAGGTCTATAGAGTAAGTTCCACCAGATCCCTTCACGTATGTTAGTACAGCGTTATCACGAGGTGAACAAAGAAAGGTGTTGTTAAACTCCAATACTTCACCTCCGTATTTAAAGGAAATACTTTTAGTAGCCAGGATTTCTCTCGTGTAAAATCGATCACAATTGTATAGTCCTAACTGATGAACTTCAAAAGTTCGAATTACATCAGTCCTTACTTCCGACGCCGCATAAAACTCCGCGGTGCGTATACTATCAGCAATCCTCATTTTCTCAGCTTCGATCCTCATCTGCTCCTCCTCTCTTTTCATTTGCTCTTTCATTTCTTCATGTTCCTCTTCGATTTGAGCAATGGTTTCATCTGCATTCAATAGCTGCTCTTTTTTGCCCTTACGCTCAAGTAATCGTGTCGCATGCATTCTCATTTTCCTGTTGAATGTCTGCATGGATTCATCATACCGTTCGGGCGCAATCAAAGGCTGTACTTTTAAGGCTTCAACAACTTGTTCTCCACGTAGTGTACCAAAAAATTTTAAAATAAATAGTTCAGGATTCGTCGTTTTGACTACCTCCATATGATACCAGGACGCACCTACAGCATGATATTTTGGGTCTTGACCAGGAAGCAGGTAAAAATTACTTTGATCCCACATTTTAAAATCCCTGTTCAAGCTATAATCTTCAACATCTACGTGCAGAATCCTGCTTGTATCAATCGTAGTTAGAGTAACTGGTTTTGCAGGAATAGTTGTGGTATCAACAGCCAGCGCTTTTTCTTTTTCAAGCCATTCTCCCTTTTCTTTATCGAAATAATACAAGTTATAATCTGAATCCTGCGCCTGATTTTTTAATCCAATATCAATGGCCTTGCCTTTTGCCATGGATACTTTCTTCCCATTTGATGCTGCATCAATTTCACACATTCCAGCCGATTGAAATGTTTCGTTACCTTCTTCAGTAACGAATTCCATAGGAATCCCTGAGAGTATAATATCAGCAGGGTTGGTATATTCCGTAAATTGAACCTCAACATCTTCAACGGATTGACCATCCTCATCTTCAAAACAGTTTGCGGGAACATTAATGAATGAGCCATGATCAGATATTAAGATTGTATCTTTCGAATTATCAATAGAAAAAACCTCAGCTTCAGGTGTAAATTCTTCAACTGGTGGAAGGATCTTAAAAGTTGGATCTATACTTTGCTTTTCATTCTTTGGAGTTTCTTTTGCTTCATCATTACACGCCAGTAAAAACAGTGCAGGTACAAATAGTAATATCTTTCTCATGTTCATGTTTCTGAGCAGAGCGAAAATTGTAAATGGAAAATAGATTCGCGTTGCGGGTTGCTTGAATTATAATAGGTATCAACAGAATTAGTTACATTTTAACAATTAGAATTAAATGAGTATTGTGTTGTTTATCAATTTCATTAGCATATATGGTTAGTTCACAACTGATCTTTTAAGGGAATTCAATACCTCTATCACCTCAAAGAACACCAGTATTGATTACTAATAATTACTCTTTTTTCGTACTTTAGATGGATGAAAGCAATATCCAAATTTATTCCCCTTACCCTTCTTGTATTTTTTTATGCTATCGAAATAGCAGCGCAAGCGCATTCCGAATTTAAAACGGACGTGCTCTCTTATCATCTCGCTATTCAATTGAATGATAGCTCAGACTCCATTAAGGTGGAAGAACATATTCAAGCTGTGTTAAAAGATGATTCGAAGGATATAAGTTTTGATTTATACTCAGTGGACGATGAAGGAAAAGGTATGCGCGTTCATTCGATGCAATTAGAGGGTCAACAAGTCGATTATCTTCACGAAAATCATAAGTTAGTTCTTTCAGGAGTTCATAAGCGAGTTGGAGATACGCTTGATATTCACTTGACCTATAGTGGTATTCCTGCCGACGGGTTAATTATTGGGAAAAATAAATTTGGTGACAGAACATTTTTTGGCGATAACTGGCCAAATAGAGCGCATCATTGGTTTGCTTGTAATGACCATCCATCAGATAAGGCCATCATTTCTTATGATGTAAGCGCACCACGAAAATATCAGGTTGTTGCCAATGGTACGCTGCAGGAAAAGCGCGAATTGGATTCGGACACCTATTTATGGTCCTACAACACAGATTACGAACTACCTACGAAAGTGATGGTTATCGGCGCTGCTGAATTTCATGTTGTTGACTTTCCCTCAACCAGTCAGCAATCTACTCCTGTTTCAGCTTGGTCATATCCTCAAAACGAAAAAGAAGGAACCTATGATATGGAGTTGGCCGTATCTATTCTCAATTGGTTTGAAAATAAAATTAGCGCCTACCCTTTTGATAAATTAGCCAACGTACAATCGACCACGCGCTATGGAGGTATGGAAAATGCCAGCTGTATTTTTTATGATGAAGATGCGATAACAGGGAGTCGTTCAATGGAAAATTTAATTGTGCATGAAATTGCGCACCAGTGGTTTGGAAATTCAGCGAGTGAAAAAGATTGGCAGCATCTCTGGCTAAGCGAAGGCTTTGCGACGTATTTAACAAATAGGTATATCTTGGAGAAAAAAGGAGAGGAAACCTATTTCAAAAGTTTAGATCAGGATGCGGAACGCATTTTTTCTTTTCATAAGCAATCCCCTTTACCTGTCGTAGACACATTAACAAACGACCTCAATTTTTTATTAAATGCAAATGCTTATCAAAAAGGGTCTTGGTTTTTACACATGTTAAATACAAAGATTGGCGATAGTCTTTTTTGGAAAGCTATTCAAACGTATTACCAAACCTACCAATACAGCAACGCTACATCGCACGATTTTCAGCAGATCGTTGAGGATGTTTGTGGAGATCCAATGTCATCGTTTTTCAATCAATGGTTAAAACAGCCAGGACACCCCATAGTATCAATGTCCGTAAAGAAAAAGAAGAATTCCACATTGATTCAATTGGAACAGTTGCAAACTGAAATATTTTCAGCAGAATTAACACTACAGGTCATCAAGCAAAATGGTCATACCGAATTATTAAAAGTACCATTAACCAAGGGTGTATCTGGACTAAAACAAGAAAAAAAAATTGTATTAAAACTTCCTTATATGGTAAAGAAGGTGATTTTGAATCCACATCGGGAATTATTGCTTGAAGTGCGTTGACTCAGAGTATTTTGTTTTTGGTTTACCAAGCCAATCGTTAATCCCGATATGAAACCCTTTTGATGATTTAACGGCTACCATCACAAACAAAAGGTATCTATTTTATTCATTTCTTACTATGCCATCAATAGGAGGCAAAACCGATTGATTTCACCCTGAACATAGATGATGGGCGAGGCACATTATAGTTGAGCGAAGGAGTAACGAACTCAAGCTAGCTTTAAGAGTTCCTCCAAAAAGTTTAGCTACGCCGCTACCTTCGGTGGTGAACTATTTCCTGTCCTCCAGGGGTCACGAAGAATAGAAAGCGCTGTGTGTTTTATACACCGTTTTTTTGATGTAATGTGAAGTCTGAAAGCTATGATTTCAAACGAAGTGGTCCAGCAATAAAAAAAGGCACGGGCTCCACTTCGTCCAAAATAGATCCCGTACCCATCATATTTATGCGTAGAAAGACTGTTGCTGTCTAGCCATTCTTCTCAACATTGGACTAGGGCGGTAGCGATCCTCTCCATACTCATGGAAAAGATCTTCCAAACCTGCCAGCACATTATCTATACCCATCTCATCTGCCCACTTGAGAAGACCTTTTGGATAATTCACACCTTTGGTCATGGCAAGATCAATATCTTCTCTTGTCGCGATATTCAAGAATAATGCATCGGCTGCCTCGTTGATCAACATTAATAAAATTCGATTCAGAATTCTTTCACCCAATACTTTATCCGCTTTGGGCTCCTGATTTTCAGCTCCTTCGCGGTAATCATAATATCCTCTACCCGACTTTCTTCCTAAATAT
>CAYFTH010000120.1:0-8999 GCA_964346075.1 uncultured Fluviicola sp.
AGATCAACAAAGTAGACATGATCAACTTAAACCTGGTAGTAGATTATCGTTTTTAAGCCTATTATGTCGGGATAGTGATCAGGTAATGCGTTCCTTTTTTATGATTCAAGTATTCGATCTCAGCACCTATCTGATCAACAAGATCTGTAATCATCATCATACCAAGTGTTTCTTCTTTCTGTTCTAATGGGTTTATTTTAGATCCAAAACCGGAATCTCCAATGGTTAAATGAACTTCTCCTTCAGTATGTTTCTTAAAGTGAACAGCTATAGTTCCTTCCCTTTCACCACTTAATCCGTGTTTTAAGGCATTTGTAATAACCTCATTTACAATTAAACCTAATGGAATTGCCGTATCGAGATCAAATTGAATTTTATCAGTACTAAAGTCAAGTTCCACATTATTCGCATTACCTTTCAAGCTATAAATAAGATCAATGACTAATTTTTCCACGTATACCGGGAAGTTAATCTGATCAAGAGATTCAGATTTATAAAACATTTCGTGTATCGCAGCCATCGATTTAATTCGATTCTGACTGTCTTCGTAGAGTTGTTCTAGTTTGGCCTCGCCATTTCGCATTCCCGACTGCAAAGACAATAAACTTGAGATAACCTGAAGGTTATTTTTTACTCTATGATGGATCTCCCGCAACAGTATTTCTTTTTCATCCAGTGATGAAAGCAATCTTTCTTCCTTTTTCCGCTGTTTTGTAACATTGCGAGCGGTCGAGTAAATAAGTTTTGTCAATTCATCTACCCTGGTGTGCCAACTAAGGTAAACTACTTCTCCTGATTTCGTTATATATCTGTTTTCAAAACTACTTGCGGAAAAATCACCAGAAAGCTTAGTTTTTTCACTGTTTGTAGTCTTGCGATCGTCGGGATGAACAAAATTCATGTACGGTTGAGACAGCAATTCATCTTCAGAATATCCCAATAACTCGGACCATGCAGGGCTTAGCTTTATAAAATATCCTTTGTGATTTGCTATGCAATGAAGATCAGCTGAAATTTTAAAGAAATGATCGAGTTCGCGATCTCCAGTCATGTGGTGCGTTATATCCTGTACCAACCCCCTCATACCTATGACCTTATTCTCTTCATCAACCAATGGTGTGAATGAAGAAACCACCCACTTTTTTCGATCGTCAGGGCAGTGAAGGATATGTTTCATTTCAAACGGTTTACGATCTGTTTTCAGGCGCTTAATATCATCTTTGAATAACTCCTGAGTTACAGCATCCAACCGCATGAGATACGCATCATACAAATCATTCTCCCTATGCTCATTAACCTCAAAAATCTTATACGTCTCTATGGACCATCTCCCCTTATTCAAGACGAAATCTACATCAATACTACCTACTTTAGAAAATTTTTCAGTACTCCGTATCAGGGCTTTTTTCTCCGCAAGTTGTTTTTTAAAAAAGTTACGCTCGAAGAAACTTGGCAGCGATTTATCTTTCTTCTGATAAGCCTGGACATACTGTTTAATTTTCGAAGGTGGAGCCATAACAAATTCACAATGCTCCTCCCCTTTTTTGGCCGAACAAGTCATTTCAATAGCCGTGAGGTCTATTCCATAGCAGCCACTACACCAACCAGAAGAATAACCAGCACTCATAGCGCAAACGGCTTCACTAGAATAACCTCTTTCTCGTACCCATGCTTCAGCTTCGAAGCTTTCCAGGTGTCGATAGCGCAAAATAAAGTCTTCATTGGCGACGGGGTTACTTCCTTCTAAAATCTGGACCTTGGCCCAGCCAGTAAACGCAAAATGAAGTGGTCCAGCTGAAAGACACTCAATAGGTGTATCTAAATTCAATTTATCCGTATACTTCCCGGCATCTTTCTTTCCAATAATATGCGCAATATCAAACAACAGATCATATACAAGTTCAAACGTACTTTCGCCGGTATTCTCATCCAGTAGCGTTAATAATCCCTGGAAAAAATCGACAGAGAGTGACGATGAACGCGTCAAAATATAACGTTCTCCGTTTATAGTTATAGCACCAGAACTCGGATCCATCGTTAACCCACTAAAATAGTGAGCCATCTTTTTTTCTAATTTAAGAAATTGATCTGAGAACCGCTCTGGAACTTCCACTGCCCGATTTTCTTGAGCCAATTTTGCAGCCGTTTTTCGCTTGGATTTAAGCTGTGCCTCCAGTTCCTCTATTTCGGTTAAAATTGCAGTGTATTTGTCCTTTTCCTTTGACAATATCGGTTATTATTAATGATCTCTAAATATAATAAATTTCAATCGACTAACTATGAGTCAAAAGTCGAGATGATTTTTTTTGATAAAAATCAATTAATTTACCGCTTCGCTGAGGTGCTCTTCTTTTTTCACATCAAAACATAACATGGAACAATGTTCATCTGCAAAATATTCTGCTGCCATCGACTTTATTTCAAAGGCAGAAATTTGATCGATCTCATCATGAATTTCTACCAACGTATCAATTCGATCAAAAACGAGTAGACTTTTACCGAAATTCAACATCAGTCCCACATTACTATCCATACCTAAAGCTAAATGGCCTTTAAGTTGTTCTTTGGCTTTTTTTAACTGCGTGGGGGACAATTCTTTTTTGATAAAATGGCGCAATTCTTTTTTAATGAGCTGAATGATTTTCTTCTTGTACCGCGGATCCGTACCTGCATAAACGAACCAATACCCTACATCTTTGTAAGCCGTATAACTCGCTTCAATGTTATAGGAATAACCGTATTTCTCGCGTATCGAAAGTACCAGTCGCGAGTTTAATGCTGGACCGCCAAGGATGTTCACCAATAAAGTAAATACGCGCCTTTTCGGGTCATCATAGCCAGGAGCATATCCCCCGAGCATAATATGAGCTTGATAATTTGCTTCTGCTTCTTCGATCTTAAAGGGCTGGTTGAGTTTTGGAGGATCTGTTACTGTACTGCGCGACTTATTTGATACATGGCCAAAATCACGATTCAATCGATTAAGCAATCGTTTTGGAGGAATATCTCCCACAAAAGAGAGCACCATGTTTTCTGGGTAAAAGAGGCGATCCACATAATTTAGTAAATCATCCCGGGTAAACGAATGAACAGATTCCTCGGTTCCTAAAATATTATTTCCAAGCGGACTTCCATCAAACAATAACGCCTCAAAGTCATCGAATATTTTTTCTCCCGGACTATCCAGATACGAATTAATCTCATCAATGACGACCGCTTTTTCTTTCTGAATTTCTTTCTCCGGGAAATTAGAATGGAAGGTAATATCAGCCAGGAGCTCTGAGGATCGCGAGAGATGTTCTTTAGTAAACGAAGCATAAATGGCTATTTCCTCCCTTGTCGTATAAGCATTGAGCTCTCCCCCGACCGAATCGAGCCGTGATAAAACGTGAAATGCACGTCGATTGGTCGTACCCTTAAAAATACAATGTTCTAAAAAGTGGGCAAGACCAACTTCATTTTCACGCTCAAATCTAGACCCCGCCAACACCGTAACACCGAGATGAGCTACTAATGAGGGATCGTGCAGATAAACCACACGCATCCCATTATCCAACAGATATACTGAAGGTTCAACGTTTCTCATTTAAGGGTTTTTCCGGCGAACGTCCCAGCGATCACCATTTTTTATAAAACAAATCCGATCGTGCAGTCGACTGGGTCTACCTTGCCAGAATTCCAAATAAGAAGGTCGAATTAAATATCCTCCCCAAAATTCTGGCCGTGGAACTTGTTTTCCTTCAAATTGTCGTTCAATATCTTTATAAGCCTTTTCCAACATCGCTCTGCTTTCAACGACATCACTTTGTTTGGATGCCCAAGCACCGAGCTGACTACCCCGGGGTCGCGAAGCAAAATAATCATCAGACATCACTGCAGGAACTTTTTCAGCAATGCCATTTAATCGTACTTGTCGTTCCAGACAGTCCCAATAAAACAGCGCCGAAACTTTCGGGTTTTGATTGATATCACGCGCTTTTTGACTTTCATAATTCGTGTAGAATACGATACCTTCTTCAACCAGTTCTTTCATATAAACTGTTCGCGACGAAGGCTGTAACTCCTCATCGACAGTGCTCAAGGTAACAGCATGTGGTTCTGAACAATTGCGTTCAAAAGCTTCTTCGTACCACTTTTGAAACAAGAGCATAGGATCTGCCGATTGAATAGCATCACTTAGCTCTCCACTATCAAAATCGGTATGATCATCTCTCAATTTCGTCAAAAATTCTTTCATCGAAATTATTTTTCTTCGTCCTCCGTCTCATCTTCAAATGATGAAGTAGATTCCTCATCCTGAACAGATGACTCTTCTTCTTGTTCATTGTTCGCTTCTGGTGCTTCACTGGTTTCTGACACTTCTGGGAGATCAGCTTTTTCCTGCTCTTCTTCGGTCATAGGACGGCGATCAATTTCAACATCGAGATCAGGGTTGTAGGGCATCACCTCCACAATCGGAGACAAGGCAATCGACGGAATTTCAAATGATACAGTCATATCGCTCAAGCTTTCTTTGATCCGATCGTATGCTTCTCTGACAGTGGCCGCAGTGACGAGAAAATTATTAGAAACCTTTTTTTCTTTGCCAGAATCTGCATCAACACTGACGTAAGTCAACTTACACTTATACCAGTCATCAGCATCTTCGTAATAAAAGATATCGGCATAATCTGTTTTAGATATTCCAGTGATTAAAAATTCGCCCTGAATATTCGTACCTACTTCTTCATAGATGCGTGCTTCAGCATCTGTGAAGGAAACGGCATCTACTAAGTAAGGTTCTGTGACGCGCTTTAATCGACCATCTTCCAGTTGTTTCGTATATTTCACTTTGATTGTAAACCAACTATTCATTTCTATTGTTTTTTTCAATTCATTCTCTCGCTTGGAGGGAACAAAATTACGATAATTTTACCGTTTGAACGTGCTATTATTACATATATCAAACTCAAGGCGTACAGCGGCGAAATTATCATTCAAGTATGCTTTCGAGACAGTTTATCAGAAGGGATAACCTATACCAATGTGGAATTGAGGTTGAAAAGGATTGGGCAGTAAATCCCGTTCTTCATAAATGTACTCACCCGTTGAAGGATTGACTCCCCATTTATCAATTGCCTCCTGAAAGTAAGGTGTCTTGTCTTGAAAAATCCACCGTGCATTCTCAGGAAGTGCAGGGTTCCGCAAAGGAAACCCCAGGTCGAGACGCAATATTAAAAAAGTGAAATCAATACGTAATCCAAATCCGCCAGAGACGCTCATTTGTTTATAGAAATCGGAAGTAAATTTTCCGCCCGGTCGATTTTCATCTTCGTTGTAGGCCCAAATATTTCCAACATCTGAAAACACCGCTCCTTCTAATATGTCTGTGATTTGAAAACGGTATTCCGCTGAAGCACCCAGACGAATGTCGCCAATTTCTGTAACCGTTCGGTTCGTATCCAAATAATATTTGTAAACACCGGGTCCCAGTGATCGTGCTCTAAAACCGCGGTTATCATTTGATCCACCACCAAAGAAACTGTAATCAAAAGGCAAGTTCAGCCCATTGTTTGCCAATGGAATTCCTGCTCCCAGTTGAAGACGATAATTCATCGATCGATCTTTCGACCAATAGTGGTGAATACGAATTTCATTATCAAGCCGAATAAATTGAGAAAAACGTTGACCCAAAAATTCTTTGAACCCATCAGCGTTCACTTCATTGTCTGGGCTGAACAAATCCAAAAGCATACCAGCCATATCAAAATTGGCACCATAAGATAACATAACGTTGCCCTCCCTGGATTCCTGATTGGTCCATTGATATCCCACTTTAATATCTTTCCAAATCATTTGATTACTGTAAGCATTCAGTAGGAAAAGATCATTTTGTTGTTCAAGCCGATCTTCCAGTTCCTGAGATTTTCCAATGTTAATATACTGGATACCGCCAATAAAAGGAATACCTACGGTGAAGACCTGTGTCCTGTATACATCATAAAACTTCCACAAATAATTGAACTGCCCCGTTCTGCGCGTGAAAAGAGGTCTCTCTTGATAATTATACGCAACAGAAATCGATGTTTTGGGGTTTTGACGTTTGGACAAATATTTGAGCGGCATCGGTGTCAGTCCTGGTATTTCCAGGGAAATACTGGGTCCTAACTCCAGTGTATTGAAGCTGCGCGTACCTTCATCAATTACCTCCTGTTCATTATTAGGGGAGAAAACTTGAGGCTGCGATTCGAAACCACCGCTAAACTGTACCTTTAATTCTTGTCCCGTTCGAAACAAGTTTCTATTCGTGTAATTCAGGGACGAAGAAACCCCCAGATAGCTGTTTGAATGTGTTCCTTTCGGTTCAAAGCTGAAAGTTTGCTTTTTCTTGGGGCTCAGGTAATAGTGAACGTCAATACTGTGATCATCATTTTCGATGATTTTGGGTTTCACTGATTTAAATAAATTCATTTGTACAAGTCGGTTGTAGGACTGATTGAGAAATTCTTCTTTATAATAATTACCCGACTCCAGGTAATTCTGAAACTCGAGCAATTCAGCCTTCGCCGTTAACTTACCATTGTACAAAAAAGTAGCCTTTCGAAACTGCTTATTTCTTCCTGAATAATCGTCGTAAACTAATGTATCAAAGGTAGGAAGTTGATCATATGGACCAATATTAATTCCACGAGGCTCTAATTCATTTGCATAGAAGTTACCTTCGTAATTCAACGTATCCAATAGGTGAAAATAAACGTTCTGTACCTGAGTGTAAGCAAATGGTTTGACTTGTTTTTTCTCCCCTTTTTCGATCTTTCTTTCAGCAATTTCAATGGCAATATGCACAGTTGAATCCCGACCAAGTGTGTCAGCTTCAAAATGTACATACGACTCCTTGAAACCGTAAAGCGAAGCATTTCTCATGTATTCCGCCAGTGACTTCCGCATTTTACCCAACGCTTCAGCATCAAAGCGAAAAGGTGCAGCCAGGGCGTTCTCTCCATTCTTCAAGTAATCCTCGTAAACTGTTTGTACGGTGCTATTCTCAGTTTCTAAGCTCATACTGTCAACAATATGAGCTGTTCCAGGTAATAAATTATAAGTAACCACAGCCATTTGCTGGCGATCATGAAACTCGACCTTTGTATCCACTTCTCCATTAAAGTATCCCTTCTTTTTTAGAAAAAGCTCCAACTGTTCCCGGGAAGTTTCCATGGAAGTAGAATCGAAAATTTTAGGAGCTTCCCCAAAATTATACTTTAATCGTTCTCGGATTGTTGGTCGCGGATTGATTGTATCTTTTAACTTGACCTTTTTTGGCCGATACGTCTTTTTGTCGCGTCGCATTGCACGTTTTATTCGCCTTTCGTTGATCCGCTTTTGACGTTCCAATTTGCGTTCGTTTTTTTCTCTATACTTGAGGTATCTGCCGCGTTGATCGCGCGCGGTTTTTGTTGAATCAATTGCATTGAATATTCGCAATTTAAGTCTCAAACCTAATAATCGATGATTGGGGCGTTGTTTTAAAACATCACGCACTTTTTCTTTATCAACTCCTTTTGACTTGGTCAGCTCAATATTATTTTTCTTGAGCAGATAGTAACCCTCGGGTACATTCCGCGTAATATTACACGCAGACACCAAAACGACTAATATTAGCGTCAACAAATAACCATATGCGTGGAATATTTTCACACAAGCAAAAATACAAGTATTTTAAAGAATTCCACTAACTTTGTCACCCGTGATTTCAAAGGCAGACATAAAGCATATCCGCTCCTTGCAACGTAAAAAATTTCGGGATCAACATCAGCTATTTGCAGTCGAAGGGCATAAAATGTTAGATGCTGCAATCACGCATCGTCCAGAGCTAATAAAGGGCATTTACACGACCGCCCCGGAAGCATTTGAACATGCGAGTGATCACCAGATTATTTCCATTTCTTCTAAAACAATGGATCAAATTTCTTCACTTCGGAGTCCGCAATCAGTGATCACCATTTGTAAACAGCCTGAATCGCGCGCTATTAATGCACCACTGATTTTAGCATTAGATACAATACAGGATCCCGGTAACATGGGAACCATTCTTCGCCTCGCAGCTTGGTTTGGTATTGATAACATCGTAGCATCAGAAGGTTGCGCGGACATCTACAACCCCAAAGTAGTACAAGCTTCTATGGGTGCTGTTTTTACTGTCAATACCGTAGTACATGACCTTAACAACTATCTCTCTGAAACTGATCAACCTATTTTTGGAGCTGTTCTTGAAGGGGAAAATATTTACCAGCAAGACCTCCCTAGATCCGGAGTTATATTGATGGGAAACGAGGGTAATGGGATTAATGAGACATTATTACCGCTCATATCTCATCCTGTATCAATTCCTAAGATAGGTTCCGGTGAATCGCTCAACGTTGCCATGGCTACTGCAATCTTATTGTCCGAGTTTAAAAGAAGATAGTAACGTTTGACGATCTTAAATCTGCAGTTCAAAAACAATCACGCTCAAAATAGAACCGAAGAATGCTGAATGCGGAAGTAAGAATGTTGAAGTGGGGTTACTTCTTAAATCTACGATTCCATATTCTCCAATCTGCGGTTCAATAACAAGCAAGAACCGAAGAATATCGAATACGGAGGTAAGAATGTTGAAGTGGGGTTAATTCTTAAATTTCCTGTTCTCTATAATTCAAATCTACGGTTCAATATCAATCACGCTCAAAATAGAACCGAAGAATGCTAAATGCGGAAGTAAGAATGTTGAAGTGGGGGTACTTCTTAAATCTACGATTCCATATTCTCCAATCTGCGGTTCAATAACAAGCAAGAAATGAAGAATATTGAATACGGAGGTAAGAATGTTGAAGTGGGGGTACTTCTCACATTTATGGTTCCATGTTCTTAAATCTACAGTTCAATAACAATCACGCTCAAAATAGAGCCGAAGAATGTTGAATACGGAGTGGAATTCCTACAAAAAATGTGACTATTTTTATTAGGCCGCATTATTAATTAAA
>CAYFTH010000121.1:0-8376 GCA_964346075.1 uncultured Fluviicola sp.
ATTTTCACTTTATCGCTTTGTTTTTCAAGTAGTATCATCTTTGCTCAGGAAGAAGCAGAGATTGTGCCACCGGTTAAAAACCAAGACTTTGTAATTGACTTATACATCGGTTATCCGAATTGGGGTACTTATAATTTTGAGAGCTACATTACAGAAATAACAAATTCCAGACCATCCACCGTACAGGGAATCGTTCCTATTGGATTAAAAGCTGAATTTATGTTATCAGACGAAATTAGTTTCACTATGGATGGTTCATACTCCGAATGGGGAGGAGAATGGGATTATGAACAAAATACGGTAGATGGAAACAACGATCCTGTCATTAACACCTATGAGAACAGTTTCAGAGCATCGCGCTTTATGTTTCAGATTGGTGCGAATTATCACCTCCCCGATCTTGGTAGGGATGATTTAGATATGTACATGGGGTTTGCTATTGGAACGAATAACATCAAAACCTCTGGTGATGTTGAACAACCTGGTTTTGACGCCAAAAACCAAATGTACTTTTTGAGTAATGGTTTTTTTGCTACCTCAGCAACGTTGGCTAATACTCCAATATCGGCTCGGCTCAGATTGGGCGGCCGTTATTTTTTCAATGAGAACCTCGGGATAAACGTTGAAGTAGGGACAGGAGTACGTACCATTGTGTTTGGCCTTGCTTATAAACTTTAATAATTAATTCGAAAATGATGAAGCACCTTTTTACTTTATTGATTACAGTATTATTTTTTATATCTCCAGTTTATGAATCTAAAGCTCAGACTACTCTAAATGAAGAGGATTTTCTAATTACTGGGTTTAGTTCTTATCCCAACTGGGGCAAGTTTTTTATCGAACAGTACCTGGAGGGTACTAACGCCTCTGAAATCTCTCTCGGTGGATTACCACCATCGGGGGTAAAGCTGGAATATATGCTTTCCAATCAATTCGGGTTTACATTGGACGGCATTTACAATTCATGGAATGCCTCTTGGATACAAAACACCTATAATTACGATTTAAATGTGACTCGTCTGCGAATTCAATTAGGGTTTAATTATCATGTTCCTGATCATGGAGCTGAAAATCTAGACCTTTACGGAGGTTTTGCATTGGGTTCTAATTCAAGCACTCGTTCGTTTGACACAGACGCACCGAACCCTGTGGTTGAGAACTTTCTTAATAATCCATTTGTAAATATACCTATTTCATCGCGCTTCAGAATTGGAGCAACTTATTTTCTCAAACAAAATTTTGGTTTAAATGTAGAGCTCGCAACGGGTGGTCCGATGATCGGTATGGGTGTTGTGATTCGTCCCTAACCGGGGTGAATGAACTAAACATCCTTGACCTCAAAAGGGTTAAAATTGCTCATTGATTCTATTTCTCTGATCGTGTTGTTTTCGACACGTAAAACGCGTCCCGGAAACTTCTCAACCAAGCTCATATCGTGTGTAGCCATCAGTAGAGAGGTTCCTTCTTTGGCGATAGCAATAAGTAGCTGCATAATAGCCTCTGAGGTTTCAGGATCTAAATTACCTGTGGGCTCGTCTGCTAAAATAAGAGCGGGATTATTAAGCAGTGCTCTGGCGATAGCTACGCGTTGTTGCTCTCCTCCCGATAATTCGTGGGGCATTTTGTAGGCTTTTTCTTCGATACCGACCATGCCAAGTACTTTTAAACCGCGCTGCTCCATTTCTTTCTTCTTCTTCCAACCTGTCGCTTTCATCACAAAAAGGAGATTTTTCATTACGGATCGGTCTGTGAGCAACTGAAAATCCTGGAATACTATGCCAATTTGCCTTCTGAGCAATGGAATTTCCCGATTTTTTAGTTTATTCAGATCAAAATTAGCTACCGATCCTGTACCATCAACGAGTGGTAAATCACCATATAGCGTCTTGAGAAAACTACTTTTTCCTGTACCCGTTTTTCCAATGAGGTAGACAAATTCTTTTTCACTAATGGTAACATTTAAATCCTGCAGGACAGTGACTTTTTTCTGTTCTATCCTTCCTTGTTGTATTTCGACGACCTTCTTCACTGATTTCAAGCTTTGTTCAAATATCTACAAAATATAATCATTTAATCCACACGCATCATAACAATCTTAACAGAATCGCGTTTATAACTTTTGGGACTTGTCATCGGAAACAGCAATTTCCTCTATACTTTTAATTTTAGTAAAATCTCTATTATAATTGTACATGATCATGTCGGCGCAGCGTTTTATCACAATTTTATTATTTACGGTTGTAGCTACTTGTTCGGTTGCGCAGCGAACAGAAAAGTATGATAGTGAATATGCCACTTTTTATACTGCTGAGGATTTATTTGAAAAAGAACAATACAGCGCGGCTCGTGCTCAATTTGCTAAATTCACGGAGTCATTTAAAGACAAAAATGATCCTTTATTCGTTAAGGCACGCTACTATGAGGGGATAGCTGCACTGCATTTGTATAATAATGACGCGGTAAAAATCCTTCAGGAGTTTATTCATGAATATCCTGAAAGTATTTATAAAAATGACATCTATCTAAAAATAGGAAAATATTTCTATCAACGAAAAAAATATACAGATGCCGTTGTCTGGCTACAAAAGACCGATCGCACAGAAATAGCTTCAACGCAGTTAGCAGAATATTATTTTAAGTTGGGATATGCCCATTTCCAACTGGGAGAGTATTCCGCAGCCAGAAATGCGTTTTATGAAATCAAGAACGATTCCTCGAATTATGCAGCACCCGCACTCTATTATTATTCGCATATTGCCTATCAAAACGAGACTTATCAAGAGGCTCTGGATGGTTTTTTGAAACTGTTAAATCATCCGACATTTAAAAATCAAGTGCCCTATTATATCACACAAATCTATTATTTGTTGGGTGATTATGAAAAACTGACTGATTTCGCCCCCGATTTAATGAACCGAGGCCAAGAACCACGTTCGCCTGAAATGAATTTACTGATCGGTGATGCCTATTATCGCACGAAGAAATACGATGAAGCAGCAGATTATCTAGAAGCTTACGATCGCGGCAACGAGACGACCAGAGAACAAGATTATGCCCTGGCATTTGCCTACTATAAAAGTCAACAATATGAATCGGCAATCCCTGTATTTGATCGGGTTACCCGAGAGGAAGATCAGTTGGCACAAACAGCCTATTATCACATCGCAACGTGTTATCAGCAAACAGATCAATTGAACTATGCCAGGACGGCATTTAAATCTGCAGCGGCACTTGATTATGACGCAGAAACACAAGAGGATGCATTGTACAATTATGCTGTACTTTCTTATAAACTCGATTACAATCCTTACAATGAGGCTATCGAAGCGTTCGAGCTGTTTTTAGAAAAATTTCCCCGATCTAAAAGGCGTGAAGATGTCTACAGCTATCTGGTGAACGTGTATTCCAACACGAAACGTTATAATGAAGCGTTACAATCCCTCGACCGCATTGAAAAACTCAACATTCAATTGAAAACAGCTTATCAAGTCGTAGCATTCAATATGGGGATCGAACGCTTTGAGCGCGGTGCATATCAAAGTGCCATCCAGGCCTTAAAACGCGTCAATAAGTACCCTGTTAACGCTGAAATATCTGGGAAAGCCGTATTTTGGACGGCCGATGCACATTACCGCCTCACAGATTATATGAACGCCATCAAAGAATTTCGTAGCTTCCTATCTATTCCTGGTGTAAATGATAAGCAACTCAAGCATGGAGCTTATTATAATATTGCCTATTCTTATTATCATCAAGAAGATTGGATCCAGGCGATTCAAGCGTTCAGAACCTATACCCAATTGTCTGGTATTGAAGACGACTCCAGACTGGCAGACGCCTATGCGCGGATCGGTGACTGCTATTACACCAAAGATGAACCGGATTTTGAGAAATCTGCGATGAATTACGAGAAAGCACTCAATTACGAATCGCAAAACATGGATCGCATTTTATATGCACTGGCTAAGGTATATGGCTTCCGATCTGGAAAACGTCAAGAGCGCATCGAAACCTTGCTTGATATTATCAATAATTACTCGGGCTCATCTTATGTCATACCCGCTATTTTTGATGTGGGAATGAGTTATAAAAATTCAGGAAATAACGACAAGGCACTGCAGTATTTCAATCAAATTGTCAACGATTATCCCAATAACATACTCGTACAGGATGCATTGATTGAGATCGCTGACTTGAAGTATAAGCAAAAGAAATATCAGGAATCGGAAAGCTATTTCCGGCGCGTTCTCAATGAGTATGCCCTTAACGATGAAATGTGTAAGCGCGCTACACAAGGCTTAATTGATATCTACAAAGCAACCAGGAAGCAAAATGAAGTAACCAATCTGCGCAATGAATTTGCATGTGCAGAAATATCTGATGATGATGAAGAGGTGATTTTTTATGAAGCGGCCAACGAACTTTATCTGAACGAAAATTATGAAGAAGCAATACCAGAACTTAAAAAATACTTGGAACGCTATCCTGATGGTCGATTTACAATCCAGTTGTTGAGTTACTTAGCGGACATTTATTACCAAAGAGGAGCTGAAGAAAAGGCACTCGAATACTACGCGCAAATTATCGATAAGCGCAACTCAAGCTATACGGAAGAGGCGCTGATACGGGCGTCTAAAACACTCTACAATAAAGGTGAATACGAAAAAGCACTACCTTATTATGATCAATTGGAAGAGTTGGCATCAACTCCTCAGGTCATTTTCAATACCCGTGTAGGTCTCATGCGATGTAACTATTTGCTCGAGCATTACACCAATGCAGCAGAAATGGCGCGTAAGGTGTTGGATGACAAGCTGCTTACTGACGATGATAAACGCGTGGAGGCGAATTACGTTGCGGGTATGTCTCTATTTTACAGCGAAAAATATGTAGAGTGTCAGTCATTCTTGCGCTGGACGGCTGAACATACAGGTAAGGAACGAGGGACAGAGGCACTTTACACTTTAGCTGCATCACAATACCATCTCGATGAATTCGATAAGTCTGAGAAAATTCATAAAGAATTGATGAAGCGTAAACCAGCTTACGACTATTGGATTGCCAAGTCGCTCATTTTACAGGCGCGTGTTTTTCTTGCCAGAGACGAGTTGTTCCAGGCGGAAAAGACTGTAGATTTAGTGTTGAAAAATTATCCAAACAAAGAGGATGATGTCATAAAAGAAGCTCAATCGGTGAAAGATGAAATTATGCAGTTAAAAAATGCTGCAAAATCAATTGAAGATAATGGCAATCGAATGATTGAGATAAATGAGGAAGATGATGAGTAGATTGAATTTTATTATAGGAGTTTCTTGCATCTTTGCAATTGTTTCTAACAGTTGGTCTCAGGAAAACAATGGAGATGTTCGGGTAACCACGGATTCTGACCGTTCGCTGCCACCGGTCAATAGAGTCAGTATGCGACCGTCTATGATCGATACGGCGATTACCTCAACGGTCACTGACTATCCGTTGCTCGTGTTACAAGAAAATACGAGTTTTGAAATTGATAAAATTGCTCCTGCGAATATACGTCATCGCCCACAACTCCCACAGCTTTATAGAGGGTATGCGAAACTGGGAGCAGGAAGTCGCCTTATGGGATTGGGTGAACTTTATTATAATTCCACACGTTCTAGAAAATATCATTGGGGAATACATGCTAAACATTTATCAGAATGGGGGCAAATCCCTGACGTTGCTCCATCACAATACGATCGAACTAAAGTAAGGGCTTTTGGCAAGGTAGAAGAACGACGTTACTCGTACGGTGGCGAAATTGGATACAAGAATTATGGACTTCATTATTACGGTTTTGAGAACCCAGATGCCGCTCGAGATAGTATATCACAACGCTATCAGTCTGTAGATTTTTCAGGTTTTTTTGACGCGCACAAGAAGGACTCTGCGATGCTGAATTACCGGATTGGGTTGGACTACTCCAATTTTTTGGATCAAAAACCTGAGGTGGATGCCTTCAGTCAATGGAGGGGGCAAGAAAATAATGTGGGGGTTCGATCAACCTGGCAGTATAATATGTCCACGAATGTACTGCTTTCCAATTTAAGAGCTGATGCCGATGTTAGTTTTAATGATTATCGTTATGGTATTCGGGATAGCTCTATTGCACCGATGGATACAGGCTTTGTGCATCAGAATACACTTGTGCAGTTGCGCCCTGTAACTAGCTTTTATAGCCTCAATGAGAAATTACACTTTAAATTAGGAGGAGCATTTGCGCTCAATATCAATCAAAATGTACAAGCTAGTTTATATCCTATTGCTGAAGTCAAATATTCACTTTTTGACGATTTATTTATTCCTTACGCCGGAGTAGAAGGAGGAATGAAACAACGAAGATTTGCTCACCTGGCACGTACAAATGAATTTATCAGATCAAACGTTGAACTGAATAATCGTAGTCGATATGAGGCGCACTTTGGGATAAAAGGAACACTAACGTCTAAAATGCGGTTTAACATTGGAGCTTCTTTTGCAACGCATCGCAATCAAGCTCTATTTGTCAACGATACCGTGCTTTCATCTGGTAATCAATTCCGCGTTATTTATGATACGGTTAATGTTTCCACCATTAGCGGTAGTTTGTCTTATCAGCAAAATGAAAAACTGAAAATTGATGGAATTGCCCGTTTTCACTCTTATCAGGCGCGAAATAATCCGTACGCATGGAATTTACCGCAATTTGAGTTTATTGCACGCGGAAATTACAATATTGCCGACAAGTTGCTCATAAAGTTGGATTTTACTTTAGAAACGGGAAGGATTGCTAAAGCGTTTGATCCCGATCAAGAGGGTGTAATGGAACAAGACGGACAGTTCTACCGACCTCTAGGTGCAATCGCCGATGCCAATATTGGAGCTGAATTTCGTTATACGAAACGGATATCTATTTTTGCCAATTTCAATAATGTGGCAGCACAACGTTATAAAAGATGGTATGGTTACCCCGTTCAAGGATTTCAATTCATGGCTGGAGCAACGTTTCGCTTTTGACAAAATCTAGGAATTCAAACGTATTTCTTCGAAGAAGTGAACAAACTTTCTTCTTGGTCTGTTTTGCAGACAGAGAAAGTCACAGTACTTTTGTTTTAACTGAATAAACATGGCAAATTATCAAGCTGGTCAACTATTAAAGGATATCAATAATCCTGCTGATCTCCGCAAACTAACGGAGGACGAACTTCCTCAGGTTAGTGACGAAGTCAGACAATATATTATTGATGTTATTTCAGAGATTGGAAACTCACATTTTGGTGCGAGTTTAGGTGTTGTTGAATTAACAGTAGCACTACATTACGTGTTTGATACTCCTAAAGATCAGTTGGTTTGGGATGTAGGTCATCAAGCCTATGGTCATAAGATTTTGACGGGAAGGAGAAATGTTTTTCATACCAATAGAATCAAGGGGGGAATCAGTGGTTTCCCAAAACGCAGTGAAAGTGAGTACGATACGTTCGGCGTAGGGCATTCTTCAACCTCTATTTCAGGAGCTTTAGGGATGGCAGTGGCCAATCGCTATAAAGGAGAGAAGGATCGTCAACACATTGCTGTTATCGGAGATGGTGCGATGACAGCTGGTTTAGCTTTTGAAGGATTAAATCACGCTGGTTTTGAAAAAGATGCCAACTTGTTGGTTGTTTTGAATGATAACTGCATGTCGATTGATCCCAACGTTGGAGCATTAAAAGATTACCTTACGGATATCACGACTTCACACACCTACAATAAAGTTAAAGATGAGGTTTGGAGTATGTTGGGAAAACTATCTAAGTTTGGCCCCGATGCGCGAACAGTAGTGAGTAAAGTTTCTACTGCGTTAAAAGGCAGCTTGTTGAAACAGTCCAACATGTTCGAGTCTCTGAACTTCCGTTATTTCGGGCCGGTTGACGGACACGATGTGATCGGATTGAAAAAGATTTTTGAAGATTTAAAAGATATTCCTGGGCCTAAAATATTACACTGTGTAACCAAGAAAGGGAAAGGATTTAAGTTCTCTGAAGAAGGGAATCCCACGCAATGGCATGCACCAGGTGTTTTTAATAAAGATACGGGTGAAATTGTGAAGATCGTTCCAACATCTCCGCAGCCTCCGAAGTACCAACAAGTATTTGGACATACAATTGTAGAGTTGGCAGAGGAAAATGATAAGATCATGGGGATTACACCTGCCATGCCTTCTGGAAGTTCGCTCAATATCATGATGGAAGCAATGCCAGATCGCGCATTTGATGTGGGGATAGCTGAACAACATGCGGTGACGTTCTCAGCAGGTCTTGCTACACAAGGGATGATTCCTTTTTGTAATATTTATTCATCTTTTATGCAGCGGGCGTATGATCAGGTGATACATGATGT
>CAYFTH010000122.1:0-8367 GCA_964346075.1 uncultured Fluviicola sp.
TTTTTTCAGAATAAAGACTTTTAAGTATTCTCCCCCATACTTTTTAATGTGTCCCGAACAATTGCTCATTTCGACTAAATTTAAGTCAATGGGGAAAATTGATTGTCATAACTGTGATTCAGGGCAAATAACAAACCACGCACCTCTTTCCTGAACAAGCTACGATGTACCTTCAATAGGCTGGGATTTTGCCAATATTCTGTAGATTTGCCCAAATATTTCAAACTCACAAACAACGTCTACCGCTATACCCGGCCCCCATTTTCGGTCCGCCCTTTGCACCTCCAGTCAGCACATGATCAGCGACCTGCTCGATGTTGGTGTAAGTCGTCGTCCAAATTTTGTGCTCTTGAATAACATACAGTTTCTTGAGTTCTACTTCCCCTGAAATAGCAAGACTGTCCTTTTCAACCAGGTCATTCACTGACATCAACGGGCTACCATCTTCTTCAGCAACAGGCATGAAGTCCCTCCAAAGTGAAGTTCTCAATTCAAAATTCAAGTTGTCGAGGGTCAGCTGTTCCGGAGCTGATTTCAACACTTGCGCAAATACGGGGTCATTGGTCACTTCACCGTCGTATTTTTCTTTATTACAGGCACTGAGCGTCAGGCACAGGGAAATCAAAATTAATAGGGTATTTTTCATGGTCTCAAGTATATGATAGTGAACGTTTCTTTATTGTTGGTTATGCTAATATTTCACAACTCGTTTTAGTAATGAATCTTGTTTCCCTTGTATTTTCAAAAAATAAACTCCCGATTTGAGATTTGACAAATCGATGCTTTGGTCCGCGTTGTAATCTGTAATAACTTTTAATACCTGCCCGAGCTGATTCATAATCGCAATAGTTCTAATACGCTCATGCGGTGACCGAATCACTATTTTATCTCTGAAAGGATTGGGAGCGACCGTGACCCGCATATACTCATTTTGTCGGAGCCCCCAAACCTTACTCACATAACAGTTGAAATAGCTGGGATGTTGCCAAACTTGCTGATTTAAAGCGAAAGAACACGTTAAAAACATCGAATCCGGTATTTCACTGCTGAATTTTCTGGGATATTTTGGAAAAAGTGGTCCGTGAATGCTACCGATTCCTTCAATCCAAACTTCGTCGAGCGCATCAAATGCCGACACCGCAGGTTCATCAAAATGAAAACGCTTATAATAACTTCCGTTGAGTTGTATACTGTCGATGGCAATAACATCGATCCATTCCTGATCGGCGCCATTGATCGTATAGAAAACACTATCTCCGATATTGAGACTAAAATCATACAACGTGTCCAGCTGATTCAAAGTATCGCGCAAAAGAATCTGATCATTGTCAACAAGTGTCGCTCCAACATAAGTAAGCTTATTTTGGAACAAAGAATCACTGGTCATGTATAACTTATTCCATAATTGCCCATTAATGGTGGTATCACCTTTAAACCCGTAGACCGTTGTCGTGGTAGCAACAAAAGTAGGGTCCTGTTGATTTGCTGCCGGGTATGTTTCTGCCACGTGCCATTTTGCGTCTAACTGTTCATAGTGAAGACTCACTTGTGTGAAGAGCAAAAAAGGTTGGAGAAATATAAAGGCGATAATAGTGGCACGTTTGATCATATCTTTATCAAGTTTAACATAGCCAAAATAAGCAATTTAGGGAGAAATACCAAGTGCAAAAAACGTAGACTATTACATTGATTACTAAAGCGATCATGCAATCCTGAAGAGTTGTCTTTAAAAGGCAAGCGGAATCAAGGAGATCGTATATTTCTTTTTTCAGATGGCTTTCAGGATCAGTTTGGTGGAAGTAAAGACAAAAAGTACAAACGAACGCAGTTCAGGAAATTTATCTTCAATCATGCTCACCATCCAATAGAAAACTTTGACCAACTTCTACATCGCGAATTCACTGAATGGATGAAGGACACAGAACAGGTGGATGATGTATGCGTTTTGGGAGTGCGACTCTAAACCAAGAATAAATGGATTGCAAGATGGTTCAACCATATCATCAAATTCAGATTAATTCAACCCGAAAACCTCATGAATTTCTCACGAGAATAAATGGGAGATCTTTTTTATTGGCCTCGTATTCGCTGATCAACATTTTTCGCAATGCTTCGTTCTCCCGCATCAACAGAAACATAGCTCCCTGAGCTCTCAACAATCGCTCATCTTCATCAATACCCAAGTTTACTTTATAAATTTTCTTGACTACCTGAACAAACTCTCCATAGAGATCGTATTCTCCGCGATAATGCTCCATAATGGAAGTAAAAGCAAACGCTTCAACAAACGGTTTCCTCTCTTTCTCGGTACTCTTAATTTCGTTCCTTCCTGTACATACCTTAACTGAATAGTGTCCCTTTTCATTGATCTTTCTGATGTTGAAGAATTTCACGGCAACCGATAACAAGTCATCCATAGCAACGGTGTCTTTTGCTAATTGCTTATCAACAGCCTTACCGACCAACTCAGACATCACTTGAGTAAATAAACTGTCGTTTTTTAAATCCACAAGGAACTGACGACGCAACTGCAGACTATCTTCTGCTTTTAACAACTGCTGGTAATTGTCTTTAATCGTGAAATGGGTTAATAAATAGTCCACAAACGGGACGTGGTTATTAATGAAATCTGAATAGCAACTAGGGCTCTTTGTCTCCACCACTTTTTTTCTCAAAAACTGCCGATCATTGAATGTTTTTTTTTTCTATGGTCATAAAATCACCGAAATGATTCGTAATATCACATTTTTGCTGTCCCCAACTGATCGTAAGAAAGCAGACAAGAATTAAGGCAGTTAAAAGAAATCGTGGCATGGGTTCATGTTTTTGTTTTCAAATAGCTCAATATCTCAAAAACCGAAAATAATAAAAACCTGGTTATCTTCAAGGGTAAAAACAAAAGAAAGCAGCTTATGCAAATTGTGATTCCCTTTACGTGAACGGTAATAGCAACCCAGCAATCCCGCTATAAGAGCTTTCCTACGAGACACAAAACACTTTATCTTTTAGACATGCCTGATTTCCCCGCAATCAAAATACTCGGAATCAATCTTATCAACTAATCGTATAAAACATAATGGACAGTTCATACTCTTCTTTTCTTCAAACTGTTTTAGCTACTCAAATTTCATCAATCGCATGAGCAAAAGACTTAAAATTTAGATGTTTCTTTGAGATTCCATACCCTTTTCGCTTTATATATTTATTTTTGAGCGCTATGCTATTCAACTCCGTAGATTTTTTAATCTTTTTCCCAACGGTATTTCTCTTATACTGGTTGGTTTTTAAACGGAACTTATTTTTACGTAACGTATTTTTAATTGCGGTTAGCTACGTGTTTTACGGGTGGTGGGACTGGCGCTTCTTGAGTTTAATCGTCATTAGTTCTGCCATCGATTTCATTGTAGGTCAACGCATCGCGCAGTCACAGGAAAAACGGACAAAAAAAAGCTGGTTGCTCTTAAGTATTCTCGTCAATCTCGGGTTTTTAGGCTTCTTTAAATATTTCAACTTTTTTGTCGAAAGCTTTGAATCAGCATTTACGTTTGCCGGAATTCCATTTGAAGGTACTTCACTAAATATCATTTTACCCGTTGGGATTAGTTTTTATACTTTCCAGACGTTGAGTTACACATTAGACATCTATTACGATCGCTTAAAACCGACTAAAGACGTATTCTCCTTCTTTGCGTTTGTATCTTTTTTCCCGCAATTGGTGGCAGGTCCCATCGAACGGGCGAGAAACTTACTGCCTCAATTCGAGCAATTGCATCAACCCAACTATCAATGGATCCGTAGTGGATTACTCCTTATGGGCTGGGGGCTCTTTAAAAAAATTGTTATTGCCGATCGTTTGGCCATTTACATTGATCAGGTTTACGGCAATGTTGATGAAGTAAGTGGACTCCCCCTATTTGTAGCTATTTTATTTTTTGCCTTTCAATTGTATATTGATTTTTCTGCCTATTCAGACATTGCCATTGGAGGTGCACGAACCTTAGGATTTAGGCTATCCATGAATTTCAATCGCCCCTATTTATCGGCCTCTTTTGGTGATTTCTGGAAACGCTGGCACATCAGTTTAAGCTCCTGGTTTAGGGACTATCTCTACATTCCTCTCGGCGGTAATCGGAAAGGGAATACAAAGATGATCCGCAATTTATTAATTGTTTTTCTACTGAGTGGATTATGGCACGGAGCTTCCTGGAACTTTGTAATCTGGGGTGGTTTGAATGGGCTATTCATCATTATTTTTGATCGCTGGATCACCCTAAAAAGTAAAACAGGCTGGAAACGCATTTTCATGAGCCTTTTCATTTCGGCAATGTGGGCATTTTCACTCGTCTTTTTCAGAGCAGAAACATTTCAGGATGCACTGACCGTTTTTACCAATTTATTTAATGGGGCAAGTGACTTAACATTATATGACTTTGGGCTCAATGAAAAAATGTTCCAATTGGTTTGGTGGGTGCTCAGCGCATTCGTTCTCTTTGAAATTATACAAGAGAATCGCACAGGGCTCTACGATTGGTTTTACGAACGAAATTTTGTAATACGTTGGGCCGTATATTTATTTTTAGTTGGTTTTACGTTATTTTTTGGCGCATACGGAGCTGGACTGAGTGATGCACAATTCATCTATTTTCAATTTTAGAAGGTATGGCGAAGAAAAAATCAAATAAAAAAACAAAACGCGCTTCGGTTCCCAAAACCCAGGTGGCGGTTAAACGTCCTGTTTTGAGCATTGTCTGGCGATTCCTTCTTATCTGCCTGCTTGTTGGAATCACGATATATGTCTTTGACAAAAAAGGTGTTTACGATCCCGACGAAAAAAACAATCACACCAAAAAGAAATGGAATTCCATTTACGAATTCACCGAAAAAAATCCTATTGATGTACTACTGATCGGCAATTCGCACTTGTACACTGGTTTTAATCCTAAAAACTTAAGCACACGGTTAGGTCTTAACGCTTTCATTATTGCATCACCAGGAACGCATATCGGTGATTCTTATTTTGCACTGAAAGAAGCGATCCAATTATCAAAACCAAAAGTAGTTGTCGTTGAAACTTATGGCATCAACGAATTCAACCCTTATGAGTTGGAAGGTCAAGAACTCTCCGATCAGTTTAAAAGTTTTGCAGCACGCAAAGATGTTTCGGAAAAAATGAAATCTACGCCTTATCTTTTTGAAAGTAAGAATTATGGTTACGCCTGGTCCAACATGTTGCGCAACCACGATTATCTCTTGAACAATTACGAACAAATTGAAACCAATTTAGAAAAGGACGATCGAAGCTTGAATCGCCTTAACAAAGAACTCTATCTGGGAAGGTATGTTCGTTTCACCTCTGGTCTTGAGGATTCAGTTTTACACCTCTACGACAGTCTGGGAGCTCCTGTGGATGGTAAGGAATATACCTGGAATCAATACGCAAAAGATTATACCGATAAAATTGTATCGCTTTGCGAATCGAAAGGAATTCAGGTTGTATTTTACACCATACCGATGTATCGTAAACACGTTAAAAACTATCAGCACTGGAAATCAAAATTAGGCGAAATTGTTGAACCTCACGAAAAGTCCTGGCTAGATTTACAACAAAATAAATACAACAAAAACTATGGTCCTGAATGCTTTGAAAACACCTACAGCAATAATCAGCATTTAACCTATAATGGTTCATTGAAGGCCACTTATGATTTAGCATCATTTTTAGAAGAGCAAATCGATGAATTACCAGATCGAAGTAACGAGAAGAGTTGGCACGAAGTTTTTTACGGAGAGGAAGGGTATTTTCAACATTTCAGTCCTAGAAAAGGCGATTCAAAAAATATAACATTTGCGGCTAACGTTGATTTAGGACCCGTACAGGGGCAAGAGGTTATCTATTTCAAAAAGAATAAGCGACGAATTCTTCAGCTTAAAATCCCTAAAAAAGATTTCAACTTACCTGGAAGAATTGAAAACTATGCCGTTCAAACAGCTATTACTTTTAAAGCGGGTCAGCAATCAAAACGCATTCAAGTTCAACTCAATTATGATCAATACCACGAAAATCCAGATCATTACATTTTTCACAGAGCATTAAAACCCATACGAATCACTGCTTTCAACGGCGCAAAACTTATTAAAACCAATTAAACTGAAGTTCATTTTGTGATACTTAGGTTTATGCATTCAAAAACTCCGAATTTTCTCCCACACAAGTCAGATACAGTTCATGCATCGCTCGCGTACAAGCCACATAAAGCATCTGTCGATCGGGAGCTGTCTTGTAATTCTTTTGCGTAACGTGAGGAGCAATAACGACATCAAACTCTAATCCTTTCGCCAAATGTGCCGTGGTAATTACAATTCCACTACCAAAAGCAACACTACTGGCATCGAGTAGCTTAATGTTAGCATCCCCCTTCAGTTGATCAAAAAGTTCATCGGCCTGACGCTGGGTTTTACAGATGATTCCCATGGAATTGTATTCGCCCGATTCAAATTCAGACACTATTTGTTTTATCCGATCAATTTCTTCAGCTTTCGATTTGCTTTCTACAACCTCAGGATTCTTTCCATGTCTTTCCAGCGGTTCTACATCTACATTATTGCCAACATGCTTACTGAATTCGGTAATTTCATACGTTGACCGGTAACTTTTAAGCAGTGTCATTGCAGTGGCGTCCGGGAATACCGATTCAATCGTTTCTAGGTTGGAAGAACTAAAGGGATTTACAGATTGATTAATATCTCCTAAAATTGTTTTTTTGCACGGGAATAGTTTGCTCAATACTTTATACTGAACAGCGGAATAGTCCTGCATTTCGTCAATAACCAAATGTTTCACTTTCGTAAATGCGGGTAACCCTTCAAGCTTCATTTTTAAATAGAGCAAAGGAAAAACATCACTATATTCAAACGTCTGTCCTTTGCGCATTTTGAGCAGCTCCGGTCGTTCAAGCCATTCATAAAATCCTTTGTACAGTTTTCTCATGTTGGTGGAAGGGAACATGTTCCGTATCGTTTTATGTAGTTCAGTGCGTTCTTTTCCTTTCACTTCATATTTGTAATAGTACAAGACGTTGGAGACAATATCGCTAACAATATTATTGAATCGTTTGAGTAAAGGCAGCCGGTTGTATTTTTGAAAAGCCTCTTCAATAAACCATTTGGGAACGGGCTTTTTATTGACGAATATATCTGTTGGCTGAAACCCTTCATTATTGAGGTAAAGCATATATTTATCAAGCTGACTCAGTATTTCAGGTGAAGATTTGAACTGAATGCGTTCAATAAAATCATCTTTCGGTTTTTCCAGTAACTCAACTACTTGTTCACCGAATTGCTGAAATTTTATTTGATAGTCAAAGAGCTCCTCGGCGATTTCTTCCATACTCGTCTCTTTCACTGTCTCCTCTCCAAGCTCGGGAAGAACATTTGAAATATAACTCGCAAATACCTTGTTGGGCGATATGATCAACATGTCGTCAGATGAAATCGTTTCCTTAAATTTGTAGAGCAGAAATGCAATTCTGTGCAGTGCTATGGATGTTTTTCCCGATCCTGCTACCCCCTGAATGATCAAATGTCGCGCTTCTTCATTACGGATAATCGCATTTTGTTCCCGTTGAATGGTAGCAACAATATTCTTCATCTTCGAAGTAGATGCCTGGTTCAACTCGCGTTGTAATACGTCATCCTGAATGGTCACGTCGCTATCCAACATGTATTCCATCTCCCCTTTTCGAATGCGAAATTGACGTTTGAGATCAATAAAACCCTGAACAGTTCCTTTTTCTGTTTCGTATGCTGCTTCTCCTAGTTCGTAATCATAAAACATACTCGATATAGGAGCCCGCCAATCATAGACAAGGTTTTTATTTGCCGACTCATCCTGAAAATTATGAACGCCGACATAAATCGATTTTTTTTCATTTTGATCCGTTGGTTCAAAATCTATGCGACCAAAATAAGGCACATCGCGCAGTCGAAAAAGCCGCTTCTTTTTGTCTTTAGAGTGATCTCCCTGAAGGGTATAGTTATGAATCGTTTCACGCATGGCATTTTTCTCGAGGTGGTCCATGTCTCTTTTATGCTCTTGCATGTGATTATTCATATAGTCAATTTCTTCTTTCTTCAAGCGGATTGCTGCATTAATATCAGCGATCGCATCATTGATATTACTCAATAAATTAGAGAGATATTGCTTTTCTTTTTGCTCCTCTGTCATAACAAGTTCATTTATCGCCTTGAAAGATATTAAATTTAGGGGAAATTGGTCGGCCATAAAAGAAATCGAGCACTCATGATTTCACCTGTTTTTTCATACTATTCAACTATATTTGTCCACGAAAATGGAATATTGGAAACTAA
>CAYFTH010000123.1:0-8169 GCA_964346075.1 uncultured Fluviicola sp.
GGTGCTAATATAGTCGTGGGAGATCGAACCATTGATGTTCATGTTCGCAAACTGCGTGAAAAAATCGGTGAGAAGTTTATCGCAACCGTTAAAGGAGTCGGCTACAAATTTATAGATAATAACAGTTGAATATTCCTAAAAAAGTTCGTACTTCATCTTCAAGAAGTAAAGAAGAATACCCTTGCACTTTTAATGTACTTTTAATATCGTTTTTCGGTTTGAATTTACACAGAAGTCATTATTTTTGTGCTCCAATTTTAACGGGAGATCAATGCCCATTAAGTGAATAGAAAATGACAATACAAACCGTTTACGTTATCGACAATAATGCTTTTGGTAAGTCCATCGAAGAATGGACCGATAGTAAGCGTATCGAAGCTATTACCGTCGAACAAAAAAACAATGAATTGCTCGAACATGTAGATGCAGTAGTTGTATTTCACGAAAATCACACGTTTTCAAAAGAAGATGAAGAGACGCACACGTTCTTAACAGAAAACAATAAACCTGGATATAAAGTAGATATCAATGGGACTTTGGCTGCAACCAAATCAAATTTCACCATGTGGTTGGAGCGCAACAGACCAAAAAACTTATTGATTCTCGGAAAACCTGCAGTCGTTAAGAATGAGAATTTCAAGCGCTTTCTAGAAAGCATTGATCAATAACACGTTCTTTTCTCGACTCCGACTGCATTCGTTTTTAGAAGTGGTTGGCGCCACCCCCAGTATCTGGATACTGAATAATACTTAGTAACAGTCATTCGTCTTTTCGAGCACGGTATTTAATTTACGTGGTTGATTTTTATACTTTTCCTGAATACTGTCCATCAACTCTCTACAAGCGTTGTGAGCCGATTGGTCGTAGCGTGCTTCCCGAACACATTCACAATAATCATCCATCATTGCATCTAACTCAGGATCCTGACACGATGAAGCTACAATTGCAATGCAACCAGCCAGTAAAACAACTATTTTTAACTGCTTCATTTTTAACTAAGAAACTTGTTTTAATGCATTCAACTTCATTTGTTTAACCATACTGACTAATCCATTTGAACGCGTTGGTGAAAGGTGTTCTTGCAGCCCAATAGCTTTTATGAAACGAAGTTCTGCTTTTGCAATATCTTCAGGTTTCTCATTATTCAAAACGCGAATCAACAAAGCTATGATTCCTTTTGTGATAATCGCGTCGGAATCTGCAGTATACTTCATTTTACCATCCTCTTTTTCGGCATTGAGCCATACACGGGATTGACAGCCTTTGATCAACTTATCTTCCGTTTTTTGGTCATCCCCTACGAGCGGGAGGTCCTTCCCTAGCTCAATGATATATTCGTATTTGTCCATCCAATCGTCATAGATTGAAAATTCGTCAATAATAGCCTCTTCTTTTTCAGTAATCGTATCCATTCTTCTAATCTTTTAACATCGGTATTATGCGATCAAGTGCCGCAATCATCCGATCAATTTCTTCGCGCGTGTTGTAAAAAGCGAAAGACGCGCGAATGGTTCCCGGAATATTATAAAAATTCATGACTGGCTGTGTACAATGGTGGCCAGTTCGTACGGCAATACCCAACTTATCGAGCAAAGTCCCAACGTCGTAGGGGTGCGTTCCCTCGATTAAAAAAGAGACGACACTCGTTTTGGTTTTGGCAGTACCATATATTTTCAAACCATCAATTTTTTTTAATTGTTCCGTAGCATAGTCAAGCAAATCCTGCTCATGTTCAACTAGTGCAGACATGTCGAGTTTAGACAAAAATTCAAATGCAGCTCCCAAACCAATTCCACCTGCAATATTGGGTGTACCCGCCTCAAATTTGTGCGGAAGCGTGTTATAGGTGGTTTTCTCGAGGGTCACTTCCTTAATCATATCTCCACCTCCCTGATAGGGTGGCATTTGTTCCAATAGCTCGCGCTTTCCGTACAGTATTCCAACACCCGTAGGTCCAAATAACTTGTGCCCGGAAAAAGCATAAAAATCACAATCAAGTTTACCAACGTCCACATTCAAGTGCTGTACACTCTGTGCTCCATCGATGAGCACTTTTGCTCCATTATCATGTGCTTTGCTAATTATTTTTTCAACATCGTTGATCGTCCCCAGCGAGTTGGATATATGGGTGACAGCCACCAATTTTGTGCGATCAGTAAGTAATTCATCCAATTCATCCAGCATCAACTCGCCTTGCTCATTCATTGGTAAAATTTTGAGCTTACAACCCTTTTTCTCACACAGCATTTGCCAGGGAACGATATTCGAGTGATGCTCCATAGCAGAAATGACGACTTCATCACCTGATTGCATTAATTCACCAAAAGAATGAGCTACTAAATTTATACTGTCCGTCGTTCCTTTCGTAAAGATAATTTCCACCTCCGATGATGCTCCAATATATTCCTGAATCGTTTTTCGTGCAGACTCATAATTCGAAGTAGCCTCTTGGCTCAATGTATGAACACCACGGTGAATATTGGCATTTTCATCAGTATAATACTGAGTAATGCGGTCAATTACATATTGTGGCTTTTGCGAAGTAGCACCATTGTCAAAATAGACCAATGGTTTGCCATTGACCTCGCGATGTAACGTCGGAAACTGCGCTCTAATTTCGTTAATATTCATAATGCTTGTTTTCTGTTACAAATGTATAAACGCATGGAGGATAATCATGTTCATCTGCATTCTTGTTACAGCTAAAACAACAACTCATCGTGCAAGTTACATCTATGTGCTATTGTTCTCGCAACCATTCTATTGCTTTTTCCTCCTGCGTAAATACTTTCGTTGGATTCTTCTTGTTTAACTTCACATACAATTTGGAAAAAATCCGAACAGCCAACGTCTTCACAACAATCGCTTCTGCAATCTTATCATCCAAATTAGATAAATAATGTTGCGCCTCATTTTCAGGCAAGGCCCAGGAATTTCTTGTATCCACCAAAACTTTAAACGGTTTCCCATCCGTAATGGATAAGATTCCCTGATATTGTTTCTTTGCTTCTGATAAATCGAAAGCAGCATCTGTATCAAAAAATGTAACCCTTAAAAAACCTGAGTCTTTTTTCACTATTGCTACATTCGTCTCTACGACAGTAGGAGCGTTTTTCATGATGTAATGTTGTTTAGCGCAATCCAAATATACACAATGAAATGTATATTGAACCCGATTCATCAAAAATCACATCGTTTTAGCTGCTCTTTTTAAAATTCCCAACCAAACTCCTCTAAAAAGTGTCGATCCACGCTTTTACGCAAAGGTTCAATATCAATCTTATCCAAAACATCTCCAATAAAAGCGGCCACTAACAAATTCTTGGCATTTTTCTCAGAGATTCCTCTGGTTCGCAGGTAAAAAAGCGCGTCTTCGTCCAATTGCCCGGTAGTGGAACCATGCGAGCAACGAACATCGTCAGCATAAATTTCCAGCTCAGGCTTTGAATTTACCGTTGCATCTTTAGAAAGCAAGATATTCCCATTGGATTGATAAGCTTCAATATTTTGAGAATCTTGACGTACAATGACCTTACCATTAAAGACACCTACTGATTTATCATCCATCACCCCTTTATACGTCTCGCTTGAAGTACAATTGCTGTACAACTGATCAATCAACGTGTGATTATCTAAATGCTGCCGTTCGGTTCCGAGGTAGGCTCCATTCATTTCTGTATGACAATTTTCGCCTTCAACAATAACGTTGAGCCCATTCCGTGTCAAACGGCTTCCTGTCGTTACCGTATTGATTAAGAATTGACTTCCCTCGTCCTGTACAAACAATTCATTGGCAATATGAAAACAGTTTTTCGCCTCGGTCTGAACTTTGTGAATTCTTAAGTGAGCATTCGCCTCTACATGACCTTCCATAACGACATTGGAAAATGACTCCTCTGCTTTTTCAGATTGAAAAGTAGTCACTACTTCAGCTTTCGCTCCTTGTTCCACGCGAATAAAATGGCGCGGATTTGCCACAACCTCATCCCCGGTTAACACATGTATCATGTGAATAGGATGTTCAACTTTCATTTGTTTAGCGACATGCAAGTACACGCCGCCATTGGAATAGGCTTTATTCATTAATGAAAACACATTCTCATCAATATCTTCAACAAGCTGACCGTAATAAGCATCATCTACTCGGTCCACCGCTTGAATAGTGAGCGCAACATCCTTTTTGACAGTTGACAAATCCTCGCGATAATAACCATTAACGAAAACGAGTTGATGAGCATCGAGGTCTTCAATAATATAGGGCGACGTATCAATCGTCGTGTTCAACTGTTTGAACGAGCGTTTAGTGATTTTACCAACGCGCGTATATTTCCAATCCTCAACACGCGTAGTTGGAAATTCCATCGCATTTAATGCCTGCAATGCCTCTTTGCGTAGGGCATTTTGTTCCGCAGGCCGTTCCCAGCCATTTACGAAACTCAATACTTTATTTTCTGCTGCAACTTCCATAAAATTATACGGTTTCTTTTTCCTCATTCAACCAATCATAACCTTTCTCCTCCAATTCCAGGGCTAATTCCTTAGGACCCGTTTTGACAATTTTACCATCGGCCAAAACATGCACATAATCCGGCGTAATATAATCCAACAAACGCTGGTAGTGTGTAATTATGATCACCGCATTATCTTTCGATCGCAACTTGTTGACACCATCAGATACAACCTTCAATGCATCGATATCTAATCCCGAATCCGTTTCGTCCAGGATAGAAAGTTTTGGTTCAAGCATGGCCATCTGAAAAATCTCGTTGCGCTTTTTTTCACCTCCAGAAAAACCAGCATTCACTGAACGGCTCGCAAGCTTCGGGTCGAGGTTTACAATCTCTGAAGATTTTCTTACACGAGCCATAAAGTCCTTGGCGTTTAATGCCTCCTCTCCTCTATATTCACGAATCTCGTTTAATGCTGTTTTCAGGAAGTTAATGTTCGAAACTCCAGGAATTTCCACAGGATATTGAAATGCGAGAAACATTCCCTCTTTAGCGCGATCTTCTGTTTCTAACTCTAACAAGTCCTTACCATCAAAACTGACTTCGCCCTGGGTAATATCATACCCTTCTTTACCAGCTAAAACTGCGGCAAGCGTTGATTTTCCAGCTCCATTTGGCCCCATGATGGCATGCACCTCTCCGGCATTAACCTCCATGTTCAAACCCTTCAATATTTCTGCTCCTTCTTCTACTGAAGCATGTAAATTCTTAATCGTTAACATTCTTTTGATTTTTTAATTTTTTTATCCTACTGAATTTTCGAGTGAGATTTCGAGTAATTTTTGTGCCTCTACTGCAAACTCCATCGGCAGTTTATTCAAGACCTCTTTACAATACCCGTTGACAATCAATCCGATCGCCTTTTCCTCGTCAATCCCGCGTTGTTTACAATAAAATATTTGATCTTCTCCAATTTTTGAGGTCGTTGCCTCATGTTCAATCTTGGCAGTGTTGTTTTTACACTCAATGTACGGGAAAGTGTGCGCACCAGAACGATCTGTCATCAGCAACGAATCACATTGCGAGAAGTTCCGTGCATTATCAGCTTTGGGGTGAATTTGAACAAGTCCTCTATACGAGTTTTCTGATTGACCGGCGGAAATCCCTTTCGAGATAATCGTACTCTTGGTATTCTTACCAAGATGCGTCATTTTCGTACCTGTATCTGCTTGTTGGTAGTTATTCGTTACCGCAACCGAGTAAAACTCACCTATAGAATTATCGCCTTTCAAAATACATGAGGGATATTTCCAGGTTACTGCTGAACCTGTTTCTACTTGCGTCCAGGATATCTTTGCATTCTTCTCGCAGAGTCCGCGCTTCGTAACAAAGTTAAAAACTCCTCCTTTACCCTCTTTATCGCCGGGATACCAATTCTGTACAGTAGAATATTTAATCTCAGCATCGTCTTTTGCAATAAGTTCAACAACTGCCGCGTGGAGTTGGTTTTCGTCACGCATGGGCGCTGTGCACCCTTCAAGGTAAGAAACATAAGATCCTTTCTCAGCAACTACGAGTGTTCGCTCAAACTGACCTGTACCTCCTTCATTGATTCGGAAATAAGTTGACAGCTCCATTGGACAAGTAACGCCCTCGGGTATGTAACAAAAAGACCCATCTGTAAACACCGCACTATTTAACGCTGCGTAGAAATTATCCTGGTGTGGCACTACCGTACCCATATGTTCCTTCACTAATTCCGGATATTCTTGAACAGCCTCTGAAAAAGAGCAGAAAATAATTCCTAATTCATTCAATTTTTCTTTAAATGAAGTAGCCACAGAGACAGAATCCATCACAAAATCGACCGCCGTACCCGTCAACTTCTTTTGTTCTTCCATTGAAATTCCAAGCTTCTCCATCGTTTCCTTCATCTCTGGATCTACGTCATCCCAACTCTCATACTTCTTTTTTTGCTCTGGGGCAGCATAATAACAAATATCCTGAAAACTGGGTTTTTCGTAGTGCACATGCGCCCATTCCGGTTCTTTCATTTGCGTCCAGGCTTCATAGGCCTGTAAACGTTTTTCCAGCAACCATTGTGGCTCCTCCTTTTTAGCAGAAATAAACCGAATGATATCTTCGCTAATACCATCTGGCGCTCTATCCGCTTTAAAATCTGAGGTAAAACCAAACTTATATTCCTGGCTTTCTAAATCTTTTGCTAATTCATCTTCAGTATAACTCATAATATTATTTTTAATTGACTATATGGAGAAACTCTCTCCACAACCACATGTTCGGTCGGCATTCGGATTGCTGAAAACAAAACCTTTCCCATTTAAACCACCAGAGTAATCCAGTGTAGTCCCGACCAGGTATAAAAAACTCTTTTTATCGACAACGATTTTAACGCCGTTATCCTCAAACACTTTATCACCTTCGCGGTCTTCATGGTCAAAGTCGAGTTCGTACATTAATCCAGAACAACCTCCACCCTGAACGCCAACGCGGATAAAACTACCGTCTGCTCCGGCTTCGTTCATTAAACGCTCTGCTTGATTGCGAGCAGATTCTGTAACTTTTATCATAGCTCTTATTTTTGTTATAGTTATTTAGACTTAATTTAAATAAAGCCTAAATCTGATGCAAAAATACCTAATTTATGGTATATGAACAAAAAAATCAATTGCTTATTTTGCTCGAATTATTTTCATTTGTCTAGTAAAAACATTTGAGAAGTTCGATTTGTTTTTTTCTTGTTGTACATTTGCAAAAAGTAAGATTTATGAGTGATGCAGGATTAGAAGATACGATTATCAATGTTCTCAAGACCATTTATGACCCTGAAATCCCAGTTGATGTCTATGAGTTAGGGTTGATTTATGAAGTTAAGATTAATACAGATCAGCATGTCGATATAGAAATGACGCTTACATCGCCAAACTGTCCAGTAGCTGAATCACTACCTCAGGAAGTTGAAGACAAAGTTGCTTCCGTTGATGGTGTCAAATCTGCGAAAGTAAATATTGTTTTCGATCCACCCTGGGATAAAGAAATGATAAGCGAGGAAGCAAAATTGGAGTTAGGCTTTTTATAAATGATTCCCCACTTATACGATCAATTGCTGACAAACGAAGAAGGGAATTATTTAAATTGGCGTTTTTTCTCTCAATGCTTATCGCCCAATTGAATTCGACGCCTTTACTAAAATTCATTGCTTTTTTACATTGAATGATGAGATATCTACTAATCACTACTATCGTATTATTTCTATCTATCCCCTTTAATGCTTTTAATCAACAGGAACGCACAACCGGGCTTAAAAAGTACTTTTGGAATTTTATTCCATTTGTTGGACTTGAAAGCGGAACAAAAGCATCTATTAACCCGGGAACATATTTAATGACTGGAGGTATTCTTTATAAAATGGGGAACAACTGGTTGATTAAGGATAGGGGAAACACTTCAACCTTTTTTAAACTAACCTGGGCTCGAATAGGACTTTTCCCTCAAGGCTTAATTTTAACGCCTTTGCACGTCGGTGCAGGGCTCCATTATGATTTCAATAAATCGAATTCAATAGAGTCTTCACTTAATGGTGGGTTAGTGATATCAACAGATGACGCACTAAACCCCTCACTCGAATTTAATTATTTAATAGCTCCTGAAGTAAAAATAAATTTAGGGGAATTTAGTATAGGATTAGAATACTCAATTA
>CAYFTH010000124.1:0-8074 GCA_964346075.1 uncultured Fluviicola sp.
TGTCCTCCCATTTGGCGACCACCAGAAGCTGGTTCTTTGTCTAAATCTGTATGGGCATATAAAGCGGCAAAATATTGCTGAATGTTGAGTTCACCAATGGCCATCATGATTGTTTGATCACGGTAGTATCCAGAGCGGAAATCCCCGTCTCTATATTGTTTTGCTAAAGCAATCTGAGCGAGTTCTTTTCCATCACCGAAAATACCAAATTTTGCTTTACCTGTGAGTACTTCGCGCCTTCCAAGCAATGAAGCTTCGCGAGAGACACAGGCTAATTCAAAGTCATTCAGCACCTCACGTTTAAAAGCATCAAAATCTATTTTATTATCTTCTTTTATAAGGGTATCTTTTGCCATAAATTGTCAAATTTTCGTGTAGCAAAAATAAGAAAAATAAGTGGAAATTGCTAGTGACAACCCTGATAGATTTCGTTAGAAAGTGACGCGAAACTTAGCTTTTAAATTGAACTTGAACTTATGATCGGCAAAAGCACCTACATTTTATTACCTTTCCATCGGTAGTTTTTGAATAACCAGTTATACTTTTTCTTACTGAAATCTTCATTCCAGGGCATGGCATTCATCTTGTAAATAACGCCGAAGTGGTGGTGTAGATAGTTAGAATTATGTTTAAAAATAACCGGGTGCACTGCAAATTTCCCGGCCGTGCGCATTTGAATACCAAAGTCTTCATTGAGCATTACATTAAACCCGATACCAAAGTTGGGAGAGAACATATGGACAAATTCTGGCTCTGGTCGCTTGGTATAACCGACTCCTAAGAACACGAACGGATCAAAATAGGGCTGTTCCATCAATTGGCTGAAACTGTACTTGAAGTTAAAATCGATATTAAATAGAAGTCCTCTTCGGTCTTTATCATTATTCACAAGGTTGGACTCTTTGTAACGATTAAAATTCACCCGTCCCTCGATACTCATACCATCCTGCAAGTAGTAGTCCATAGAAAGTGTGGTCGGAGCAGGAATCATATTCCATCTTGGGCGAAAACGAAGCAAGTCCTGAAAAGGTCGTCCATCATCATCAATGGCATTCCAGGCTAGACCAAACATGAATTTATAAGGCTTCTGAGTTTTAATGGTCTGCCCATACGCCACTGTTGTCGTAAGTGCCAGTAACGTAATGCATACCATATTTTTCAATAAACTCCTCATAAACTCAATTTGACACCAAAATAACGAAAAAATATACAGATTTAGAAATATTTGACCTTTTATTCATGGAATGGGTGGTTTTTACTGGATAAAAGAGAAGGCGTTTATCGCTTTACTTGTTGCAATGTGCTAAACTCATTCGTTATTTCGTTTGTTCTTCTTTTTACCTCCTAAATTGGAAAAACTAACACCAGAAAAGCCTTTATTCTTAGGTTTGCGTCTCGGTTTCTTGCGTATCGATTGTCCGTTTTTATCACCTTCTTTATCATCAGGAGTAATCGCTTTATGATTACCATTATCTACAGGTGCGTTCGATGCTTCTGGATTTTCCCACTTATTTTTTTGTTCGACTGTAACTACCGTATCGCGTTTCTTATCGTATGCTTGCATAGAAATGGACTCGCGTTTGTTGTTCACTGCTATGATATCTTCTTCCAGGTGCCATTTCTGATCATGAAAATTATAGGCATCATAGGACATATCCGGAACATAATATTCTCTAAATTCTTTGAGCCCCGGACTCTGCGGTGAGAGGTGATCAAAGATTATTTTTTGTCGCTTTTCATCATATTTGAGCGACATAGTTGTTTTGTTTGAATGTTCAAATAATACGCGATGGGCAAAACCGCGATCTGTTTCAAATAATGGATACCCAAATTTTGGATACTTTCCAGTGAAATAAAGTACATCGAGTAATTTTATGGTCGATCGCTGATTGTTAGCGTCGTAACCGATAAGTGTGTAAAAGGTTCTATTTCTTTTTTGAACATCTATAATGTCGTAGTATAGCGCACCATACCAGTTTTCGTGATCGATAGTTTCCCGCGTGAGCATTTGAAGGGGTTGCTTTTTTCGAGTAAGAGAAGTTATATAAACCCGATCTCTTCGTTCATCCTTTTTCATCACGAAACAATGATAGTCGTGCAATTTATTCTCAAACTGTGTATTCCAGGATATAATGCGAACGAGTTCATCGTCTGAATGAATTTTACCGACACTTTTTAATCGTTTAAAAGGGTAGTTAAAAGCTCCGTCGATGTTGAGCGCTTCGCTAAAAGTTTCTTTAAAACGAGCATTTAACGTTTTTATTTTTTCATCGGCTCTCGTTTTACGCAATTCATTGAGCTGCTCAGCTAGTTTTTGCTCCACCTCACGCAGTTGTTCCACATCGCCATCCTGGGCATGAAAAGAACTTATGGATAGACACAAAGTGAAAAAAAGGTATGAGATTCGTCTGATCATATGGATATAACGCAAATTTTATCATTTTGTTACACTAGAATTGGCTACAAGGTAAGTATAACTATGAGCTAAAAAAAAATAGTCGGCCGAAAAAAATCGAACCGACTATTTATAATTAATAAAAGACTTACTTTTTAAAATTATCTGCAACTACAAGATCTTTCGTTCCGTGACTCCAATCGTAAAATCCTTCTCCTGACTTTACACCTTTTTTACCTGCTGTTACCATATTGACAAGCAAGGGGCATGGAGCATATTTTGGGTTGCCAAAACCATCGTATAGTACTTCCATGATAGCGAGACAAACATCAAGACCAATAAAATCAGCGAGCTGAAGAGGTCCCATAGGATGAGCCATACCGAGCTTCATAACAGTATCAATTTCTTCCGCACCTGCTACGCCTTCGTGCAAAGAAATAATAGCTTCGTTAATCATAGGCATTAAAATACGATTGGCAACGAAACCTGGATAATCATTTACTTCCACAGGAACTTTGTTTAGCGCCTGAGATGTTTCCATTATTGTTTTTGTCACTTCGTCAGAAGTTGAATAACCGCGTATAATTTCAACGAGTTTCATGACGGGCACTGGATTCATAAAATGCATTCCAATCACTTTGTCTGGACGCGATGTTTGTGCAGCAATCTTAGTAATTGAGATCGAGGAAGTGTTAGAAGCTAAAATAGCGGATGACTTCGTAGTTTCGTCGAGTTGTTTGAATATTTTAAATTTCAATTCCTCATTTTCAGTCGCCGCCTCAACCACCAAATCAGCATCTTTCACACCATCTGCGATTGAACTAAACGTTTTCAGTCTTCCAAGTGTTGCGGATTTGTCATCACTGGAAATTTTTTCTTTTTTGACCATGCGATCGAGATTCTTCTCAATCGTTTGCATGCCTTTCTCTAATGATTTTTCTGAAATATCAATGAGGGTGACATCGTGACCAAATTGAGCAAATACGTGGGCAATACCATTCCCCATTGTTCCTGCTCCAATAACTGCAATATTCTTCATAATTGTCTGTTTCTTTTGAGGCCTAAAAGTAATTGTTTTCGCGAAATTTTTCAAGGTTTCGATCGGATATCTGGCTTTTTGACCTGGTATTTTAAGTTCCTCGTATTTGGGTCTAATCAATATACCGAAAGTTTTAAAGATTGAAGTCATTTTACAGAAGCGAAAATCAGGGGCTCAATTATTGGAAAAAAAATTATCTTTGAGTCTATGAAAATTGCGTTTTTGTCCACTTTTTATCCATTTAGAGGAGGTATTGCTCAGTTTAATGGCGCCTTATATCGTGCACTCCAAAAAGAGCATGACGTTGAGGCATTTAATTTTACGACGCAATATCCCAAGTTACTATTCCCCGGTAAGACGCAATATGTGAGCGACCAGGACAACGCTGAAGCAATACCTTCTCAACGCGTTTTAAATTCAATGAATCCTTCCACTTATCTGCAAACCGTTCGCAAGATCAAGAAATATAACCCGGATATACTTATTATTGGATACTGGATGCCATACATGGCTCCGTCCTTAGGGTATGTTGCGGGGAAAATGCAGAAACATTGTGAAGTCGTTTCTATTGTGCATAATGCTACACCCCACGAGAGCGGAAGACTGGATAATCAACTTTCCAGGTACTTTTTTAATCGGAATTCAAAATGTATCGCTTTGTCTAAGGCAGTCAACGCAGATATTCAGTCGAACTTTCCAGCTATTTCTACTAAAGTGTTGCTGCATCCCGTTTATGAACACTTTGGTGTAAAGCTCGATAAACTCGAAGCGTACGATCAATTGCAACTACCGACAACAAAAAAACACATTCTTTTCTTTGGATTGATTCGGGAGTACAAGGGGCTCGATTTGCTCCTTCAGGCTATGTCTTTATTACCCGATGATTATCACCTCACAGTAGCGGGAGAGGTATATGGCTCTTTTGTTAGTTATCAACAGCTGATTGACCGCTTGAAGATTGGTGATCGGGTGCACCTACACCTGAAATACATTCCAGATGAACAAGTGAAAGTATTTTTCTCCATGGCTGATGTCGTTGCTTTACCTTATAAATCTGCCACTCAAAGTGGTATTGTGGCAATAGCCAAGCATTTTGAGCAACCTGTCGTAGCTACAGATGTTGGAGGTTTATCTGAATTCATACAACATCCTGATGAAGGCATGATTGCCCATGACACGACACCTGAGAGCCTGGCAAAGGCGATTCAAAAGGTTGTTGATCACAAGGGTGGGGCAACATCAACTCAGTCTGCTGCTTATTCCTGGGATGATTTTGCCACGGAGCTGATCCATTTTGCGAAAGAGTAATTTACGATACCACATTACTCTCTTTTTCGAAACGTTTGTAAGAGATGATGACGGCAAGCACTGCAAAAGCAAACATCACTGCGAAGACTAATGCCATTAATCCAAAAGTTAATGTTCCTGCTACTAATTCTTTGGTAGCCAGCACGATATTAACTATTGGTATAAGCGCTGTAATGCTATCCAGCTCAATTCCCGGAATAAAACCAATCATCGCAGGAAGAATAATTATAAAATTAACTGGTGTCAATATACTCTGTGCCTCTTTGAATGATTTCGCATAAATCGTTACAGGGATCATTACTCCAGCAAAGAAAACCGTCAATGGTATTAGCAGAATATAGAGCGACAATATAAATGGTAAACTTAGTATGCTGTTGACCACTCCCATGATCTGCGGATTCGGAACGAGTTCAAATACGTTTAAGGAGAGGAAAAGCCCCAGAAGTGCAAAAGAAGCCGCCGCTATACCTGATAGTACCACGACCATCATTTTACCAATTAGAATTTTCCAGCGTTGAACGGGCGTAGTCAATAATGTTTCCAGCGTTTTGCGTTCTTTTTCCCCCGTAAAGAGATCAATCGCCGGGTAAAGACATCCGATAAATCCAAATATGATGAATAAATAGGGGAGGAATCCACCTGCAATTTTTCCGATCATTTCCTTACTGGTCGAAAGATTTATAAATTCTTCGTTAAGTGGTTGAATCGTTTCAGTATTGATAGCTAGTTTCGCTAAGCGCTGATCTAAAGCTTGATTTTCTATAATCTTAAGATAAGATTTAATACGTGATTTGTGACCGAGATTGGTTTCTTTTAAAAATACTTTTATCGGCACAGATGCCCCTGATTCAAGAAGTTGATCGTAATTATCAGGAGTTTGAATAGCAAGTTGAATAGAATCCTCCTCGATGAGTTTCTGAATACCACTGGTGTCATTTTTAAAAATCAACTTTTTTGGTCCGATACTATCGGGGATGGCATCAAAAGCAATTACAAAACGATTGGCGGGATTTTCGGTGATCAGCGCTATTTTTAGTGTTTCTTCCTGTTGATCTTCTTTAAAACTTTTGGAAATCTGTGTAGCGATTCCTAAAATCAGTGGAAAGACCAACACAGGGATGATGATCATAGCTATAATCGTTCTACGATCACGCAATGTATCCTTAATTTCTTTCTTGAATATCGTAAAAATCATGATGCCTGTTTGTATTCGTTGATAATTCGTATGAATTCTGCAGTCAAATTTTCTGCAACCATCTGATTTCGAAATTGCTGTAGGGTATCGTTGAATATCAGTTCTCCCTGGTGTATGATTGCCAGATCATCGCATAGTAAATCCACTTCACTCATGATGTGAGAAGAAAATATGACGGTTTTATTTTTGGTTTTGCAATCTTTAATTAATCCGATAATATTCTCTGCTGTGATTACGTCCAGTCCACTGGTGGGCTCATCGAAAACCACTACATCCGGATCGTGAATCATAGTGCGACAAATGGATACTTTTTGTTTCATACCTGTGCTGAGTCGGCCGATGCGTTTATGCTGAAAATCGTGCATATCAAGTAATGTATAGAGCTCTGATTTTCGCTCGTTGAGGTCGATTTGTGCAACGCCGTACAATTGACCGAAGTAATCAATAATTTCATTAGGGGTCAATCGTTCGTAGAGCCCCGTAGATCCTGTGAGAAATCCAATGTGCTTTTTGGCAGCGTAGGGTTCTTGAGCTATATCAATGTCATTTATTTTAATCCTTCCTGACGAAGGAGATAAAATTCCGGCTAACATGCGCAAAGTGGTTGTTTTTCCCGCTCCGTTTGGACCTAGTAGCGAAAATATTCTACCCGGTTGGCATTCAAATGAGATATTGTCAACTGCCGTAGTTGTTTTTTTAGCTGTTTGCATCTCTTTGCGTTGCTGCTTCGATAGCGAGAATCGCTTGGAAATTCCATTGACTTCGATCATTGATTAAATTGTTTGATTCAAAATTAATAAAAGTTAGGAGATTCAGCTGATCGCTATACGCGGATTATAAGGGCGGAAATAGTGTGACGGTCGTGATTTTCCAAACAAAATAGATCAGTATAGCAGTGCAGCAGATTACAGCGGAGAAAAAGGAGCTTTGGATGGAGAGAATTGTAAGTGATTTAAAAGCCATGATACACCCTCCTTCGGTGGATAGGTAGTCTCGCGGTAGAGGGGGGAATTCCATCTTGTGGGCTCGGGTCTCCTATCAGCTACCAAGAGGTATAAGCAAACCAACGTTGAGGAACTAAAAAAACAAGTACAAAAATATCATCCGTTGGGTTGAAAAGTGTAAAAAAATTTAACTTTGATAAAAATATAAGATATGCTAAAATTTAATAGATTAGGATATTTAGAACCAAACAAGCCAATACTTTCAGATATTAATGAGTTAGAAAAACACTTTGTAATCGACTATTCATCTGTTGAGCGTAGTAGGCTTTTTGAGGAGTATTTACGCTATTATAGAGATATAAAAGCACTGTGCGAAAACACAGAATTACATCAGTGGATTAATGGATCATTTATTACAAGAAATAAACCTCGACCAAATGATATCGATATAGTTACGTTTATAGATACAGATATTTTCCAAAAACTTGGGGATAAGTTAGAGCCTTATAGATATCCAAACTCAAAGAAAAACTATCCGGGAGTTGATGCGTAGATTATAGAGGTCAAAAGTAATATTATTCAACACGATAAAGCTTACTGGCGTCATCAGTTTGATACGACAAGAAGAAACGTAAGAACAGGAAGAAAGTCGTCGAAAGGTTTTTTGGAAATTATTTAATAAATTTGAAAGGAATGGAAAAGGAGAAGTTATATCGATTAATGGATGTTCTTGATGAAATCAAGCAAATAGATGAATTGATTTCAAAACATGAGTCACAAGGAGAGGAAGCTTCTTCTTTAATGGTAGGTCAATATAAGGCAAGAAAAGAGCAATTGTTAACTTACTTTATCAATGAAATAAACGCCTCTGCTGAATATAGAAGTTCTCGACTTTCAATGATTAAATTAATGATGGAACGATTTTATCCTGAAATCAAGGATGAGAAAAAGAAAGCAATTAAACAGGATAAAAACCTTAGTTCTTTAGAAAAAGCACTTTCAGCTTGATAAAAACCTTGAGGACTATCAGTACAGCAGTGCAGCAGATTACAGCGGAAAAAAAGGATCTTTGGATGGAGTAGTGGTTGTTGGAATTGGTTTAGTTTTAATTATTTTAATGCTTATCCGTTTGTTTACTCAAGACTAATTTCTACTGCGGAAAAAGGTCAGTCCTTTGTCTCTCCCCCTTTGGA
>CAYFTH010000125.1:0-8023 GCA_964346075.1 uncultured Fluviicola sp.
TCTTCAAGATTGAGATCAAGTCCCAGTTCTTTTAATTGCGCTTCATCAATTGTTGCTGGTGCGTCAATCATAACGTCTCTTCCTGCATTGTTCTTAGGGAAAGCAATATAGTCACGAATCGAGTCTGATCCTCCCATTGTAGCGACCAATCGATCGAGTCCAAAAGCGATACCTCCATGTGGTGGTGCCCCGAATTCAAATGCATTCATCAAGAACCCGAACTGCTTTTGTGCTTCTTCATCAGAGAATCCGAGGTGCTTGAACATCAGTGCCTGAAGGTCTCTGTCGTGAATTCTGATCGAACCTCCACCGAGCTCTACACCGTTCATAGCAAGGTCGTAAGCATTCGCCCGAACCTTTCCCGGGTCTGAATCTAATAAATCAATATCTTCCTGTTTTGGAGAAGTAAAAGGATGGTGCATCGCATGATAACGCTCTGTTTCTTCATCCCATTCTAACAACGGAAAATCAACAACCCACAAGGGCTTAAATTCATTTGGATTTCGTAACCCGAGTTCATTCCCCATGTGTAAACGAAGATCATTCATTTGACCTCGAGTCGTTTCTTTTTCTCCGCTTAAAACAAGTAACAAATCACCAGGTTTTCCTCCCATTTGATCCGCCCATTCCTCGAGGTCTTCCTGACTATAGAACTTATCAACTGAACTTTTATAGGTTCCGTCTTCGTTACACTTCACGTAAACGAGTCCTTTGGCTCCCACTTGTGGTCGTTGTACCCATTTGGTAAGTTTATCCAACTGTTTTCTAGAGTACGATGCACATCCTTCTGCCACGATTCCCACTACCAATTCAGCAGCATCAAAAATCTTAAATCCTTTATGCTGCGTCAATGTTGTAATATCCTGAAATTTCATTCCAAACCGAATATCTGGCTTATCAGAACCATAAGTTTCCATAGCCTCGGCAAAGGTCATTCTCGGAAAGTTTCCTTCAAAATCAATTCCCCGACACGCTTTGAACAAGTGTTTGACTAACCCTTCAAAGGTATTCAGTACATCTTCCTGCTCGACAAACGACATTTCGCAATCCACTTGAGTAAATTCAGGTTGACGATCGGCTCTCAAGTCTTCATCGCGGAAACATCGTACAATTTGGTAATACCGGTCAACCCCTGAAACCATCAATAACTGCTTGAACGTTTGAGGCGACTGTGGCAGGGCATAAAACTCACCTTGATTCATACGACTCGGTACAACAAAGTCACGTGCTCCTTCTGGTGTCGATTTGATCAAATAAGGCGTTTCCACATCCATAAAATCTTCTCCGTCGAGGTATTTTCTCGTTTCGAGTGCAACTTTATTTCGCAGGCGCAATTTCTCCTGTATCACTGTTCTGCGGATATCCAGGTAGCGGTGCTTCATACGCAACTCATCACCACCATCCGTATCTTCTTCAATCGTAAACGGAGGAGTATTCGCTGAGTTTAAAATCTTTAAATCTGTAACTTTTATCTCAATATCTCCTGTGGGTATGTTCTTGTTTTTACTCGAACGTTCGATAACTTCACCTTTGATCTGAATAACAAATTCACGGCCCAATTTACGAGCTGCCTGGTTCAACTCTTCATTGTCATCAGTACTAAAAGCTAATTGTGTAATTCCATAACGATCGCGTAGATCAACGAAGGTCATTCCTCCCATTTCTCTGGTACGTTGTACCCAACCGGCCAACTTAACGTTCGTTCCTACATTTTCTATTCTTAATTCACCACAGGTGTGTGTTCTGTACATAGCACTTTGTATTTGAGGGCAAAAATAGAAAGAATTCACCGATTCTATTCCTGAATGAATTACATTGTTAGGTTTTACAGTCAGCTTTAAATAATAGCAGCTCATTTTCGTAAAAGTAGCTCCGGCAGGAATCGAACCTGCATCTAAAGTTTAGGAAACTTTTGTTCTATCCATTGAACTACGGAGCCAATGTTTTAGTGGTAAAGCGTGATGCAAAATTACTAGAAATTTAGATATAGACATTGAATAAACTGAACAATGCTAAGTCTCAGTTAGTATGCTGTGTTCTTTTAAGCACATTCAACAATTTTAAACTCAATGAATGCATTAACGACAATTTCTATTTTGTTCTTCAGTTACTTCGTGGTACTTTTGTGTCTTCATGACAAAGATCCGCGACATAGAACTGGGAGACTTCCCTTTGTTACTCGCTCCAATGGAGGACGTGAGTGATCCTCCTTTCCGTGCCTTATGCAAGGAAAATGGAGCCGATTTGATGTATACGGAATTCATCTCATCGGAGGGATTGATCCGCGATGCGGTGAAGAGCGTGGAAAAACTCGATATTTTCGAATACGAACGTCCTGTAGGCATTCAAATATTCGGAAATGATATTGAGAGTATGAAACGCGCTACGGCAATTACCGAAAAGACGAATCCGGATATTATTGACATCAATTACGGATGTCCAGTGAAGAAAGTTGCTTGTAAAGGGGCGGGCGCAGGAATTCTACAGGATATTCCCAAGATGGTGGAGATGACCCGCGAGATTGTACAAAGCACAGACTTACCCGTTACAGTAAAAACCCGTCTGGGGTGGGATGAAGATACAAAATACATTGTTGAGGTCGCTGAACGGCTCCAGGATGTGGGTATTGAAGCGATCTCTATTCACGGTCGGACGCGGAAGCAAATGTACAAAGGAGAAGCCGACTGGTCGTTGATTTCAGAAGTAAAAAATAATCCGCGCATGCACATTCCGGTATTTGGTAATGGTGATATTGATTCTCCTGAAAAGGCAGTAGAATACAAAAATAAATATGGGGTAGATGGTTTAATGATTGGTCGAGCGAGTATTGGTTATCCGTGGATTTTTGATGAAATCAAACATTATTACAAAACCGGAGAGCATTTGCCCAAACCTACATTAAAACAGCGCGTCGACGTCACCAAGCGTCACCTCGAAATGAGTATCAAGTGGAAAGGTGAAAAGCTCGCACTAGTCGAAATGAAGCGCCACTACACCAATTATTTTAAGGGAATCCCGCATTTCAAACCTTATCGTACGAAACTCGTGACGACATTCGATTTGAACGAAGTTTTTGATACCCTAGATGAGGTGGAAGAGCGGTTCGGGGAGACGGAGTTTTTGGTGTAAATATAAAGGTCTAGTCGATTATCCCGCTTTATTCATGAAAAAACGCAGCACCCAAAAGTCTTACGTTTGTGTCGAGTCAAAAAAAGCCAGTGAGAAGTAGCGAGTAACTCTTTTTTCTGGAGTCAACTACTTTTCAGGTAATACCATAAGCGGAATTGGAGTTTTTTCTACCTGTGCATTAGTGAAGCTTTTTTGAAATAATGACTCCCAAAACCCTTTTTTTCTGCGTATCATACACAGCAATTCGTACTTATTTGATGCTATGGTATCATTGATGCTTTGGTTAATATTCTTGTTTACAGGCACTTGATTGTATGTTGTGTCCATGTCTTTTAGATAATCTTTGATGCTTTGAAGACTTTCTTCATTGGTTTTTCCACTGTTGATGTTGAGAATAGAAATATTTACACCTGTTTTACTAGACAATTCTTTAAACGGAGCAAGGGCTTTTAAATAAACATGGTCAAAGTCTATGGCTAACACAGCTTGCTCTATCGGGAGGTAATGTTTATGCGGTGGCACAACAATTACTGGAGCTTTAGCCTCATCCAAAGCACGAGCGGCAACACTTCCAAAAATCATTTTTTTCAAACCTGATGCTCCTTTGCTGCCCATAATGATCAAATCAATATCGTACTTTTCCACTATACGTTCAAAAAGAGACGAAACAGGCTGTTCTTCTACCTTGGTTTGCAACAAAACCCCTCTATTCGTTAATATCTTTTCATATTTTTCTTCCAGCGAACTCATTTGTTCTTCAAGGTTTTTGATTTGATGGTTTCCTTCCTTGGAGGAGCTCCATTTATAACCTGTTTTTTTATTGCTTTCGTAAGCATGGTATAATAACAATTCGCACTCTACCTTTGAAGCAATTTCAACGGCATAATTCAGTGCATTCTGCGCAACATGAGAAAAATCAGTCGGTACAAGAATTCTTTTCATCTTATTTTCGTTTTCAGTTTTTGTAATCAATTTTGTTTTTATTCCAGGTTGAATGCAAGGTACAAACGCAATTTTAGGATTAAAAAATAATTTATATTGTACATGTAAAACTACAACTATTTTATGAACCTCTATTTTTAAAACCCACCTTAAGTAAATTCACCTAAACCACTTAAGGCTAATACATAGTGCTCATTATGCTAATTTCTGGAGTTTTCTTTATGATACTGATTTCTGTAATAATGACCGCCTCTTTCGATATATCTTTGTAAAAAAAAGACATGACCAATATATTTTTAAAGGAAGAAAGCGTAAAAGCTCAAATGATCAGTGAAATCCTTAAACATTCTGACAACTATAACTCGAAAAAAGAATTAGCCGCTAAGAACTTTAGTGTAGTTAAATACATGTACTACGATTATGTGAAATCAACATATCAATCGCATAGGTTGGCATCATGAACGTTGAAGTAATCAGTTTTATTTAATCCGCTACTTATTCTGCTGTTGTCAACCAATTGTCCTGCTCAATTATACCTTTTCTTTAACATCAGTCTAAACACTCCGCGCACATGTCGAGTCGAAGTTTTAAAAATGAATTCGACATAATTATATACCTATATCTGCTATTTAAAAACGCTCATTTCCAACTTTGGCAGATTTTTTGTATATTCTATATTGAATTTAAAAATGAACGCCATGAAAAAATTAATCTCAATACTTACAGTAGCGGGTCTGATCGTTGGTATGACGAGTTCTACCAAAGTTTATTACCCTTCCGTAAAGTCGAAAAGCTTTAAGAGTGGCGAAAAACTAAGATACCGAATCACATACGGTATAATGGACGCTGGTGAGGCGGTCCTGACAGTCAACGAAACGTCAAAAAAAGGTGCTAACGGTCGTCCTTTGTATCACGTAAAAGGAGAAGGAAAGACACTTGGTGCTTTTAATTTGTTTTATAAGGTCGAGGACGTATATGAATCTTACATTGATCAATCAGGAGTTTTTCCCTGGAAGTTTTTACGTGATGTGAACGAAGGCGGTTATGAGATTGATCAGGAATACAAGTTTCGTCAAGATAAGCAGAAGGTTATTGACGATAAAGGAAAGGAATACAAAGTTCCCATGGGAATCCAAGATATGATCTCATCATTCTACTTTGCCAGAACGCTGGATTTCAACAACATGAAAAAAGGCGATGTGAGTTCGTTCAACTGTTTTATGGATGGCGAAGTCTGGCCGTTAAAAGTAAAGTTTGTAGGAACGGAAGAAATTAAAATCCGAAAAGGAACATTTGATTGCCTCAAGTTTCAGCCTGTTGTACAAGAGGGGCGTTATTTTGAAAACGATGATGATGTAGAGTTTTGGGTCACAAATGACGACAACCGTATTCCTGTACTCGTAAAAGCAAAAATTCCAGTAGGTACAGTGAAAATGCACCTCGTTGAATGGGAAGGTTTGGTTGGCGATCTCGCCAAAAAATAGACTTTTTTAAGGTATTGAACCCCGAAGCACGTAGAAAAATCTGCGTGCTTTTTCTATTGCTGGGGGATTAATCGCTCATCAATAGAAAAAAATCTTCTGTTTCATTAACTTTGCATTATGGTAGTATATAATGTTACAGTTAGTATTGATGAGCAAGTAGCCGAAGAGTGGCTCGACTGGATGCGCAACACCCACATTCCCGATGTAATGGAAACTGGACACTTTAGAGATAGTCGTTTGTGCCGTGTTCATGGCGAAGAAGAAGGAGGAACTACTTACGCTATTACGTACCTGGCTTATTCAGAGAAAGACCTCAATACGTACGAGGAGAAACACGCTCCACAGCTTCAGGCAGAACATACTGAAAAGTTTCAGGGAAAATTTGCAGCTTTCAGAACCTTGCTTTCTGTTGTTGACGAATTCAAGCATAAATGACTGTCCGTCCTAAAAAACACTTAGGTCAGCACTTTCTTGTTGACCACAATATCAGTCGAAAGATTGCAGCTCATTTTTCGGGTTTCAAGGGGGTTTCTAATTTGTTGGAAATCGGTCCCGGGACGGGTGCGATCACGCAATTCTTGCTTGAAAAACAAGGCCTCAACTTGCATGTTATCGATCTGGATGTAGCCTCCATCCATCATTTGAAAGAGCGCTTTCCAGAATTGAAAGGTAAAATTCACGAAGCCGATTTTCTCAAAGTAGACTTTTCGACGCTTTTTGGTCAAGAACCTTTTGCTGTAGTGGGGAACTTTCCTTACAACATTTCTTCACAGATTCTTTTTAAATGTTTAGAAAACCGGAATCAAGTGCCCGAAATTATGGGGATGTTTCAAAAAGAAGTCGCTCAACGCGTTGCCGAACCACCTGGTTCTAAACAGTACGGCATTCTTAGCGTTATGTTGCAGACCTATTACGACATTGAGTATTGTTTTACCGTGAGCAAGCACGTTTTTAATCCACCACCTAAGGTCAAATCTGGCGTTATTCGTTGTACCCGCAATAAAAGAGAACATCTTCCTGTGGATGAGAGGCTTTACGAACAGGTTATCAAATCTACCTTCAATCAACGCAGAAAAACCATCCGAAACGGGTTAAAAAACATCATTGACGTGAAAAATCTACCTGATCATCCTTTCTTAAAAAAAAGAGCTGAAAAGTTGAGCATAGACGATTTTATTGAGTTGGCTCAGTTTGTTGAGAAGCATAAAACATAAAAAACACCAGCAATCTCCCTTTTGCATTTTCTTTCGTAAATTTGACCAAACTTTGGGGTAGATGCGTTTCGAGTTAACAAAAGACTTTTTGGATGAGGTAAGCGAGATGATCGCACAGAACAATAGTGCCTTTATCGACCAAAAGATCATTCATCTGCACCCCGCTGATATTGCGGAAATTGTTGATGAACTGGATAATGACGAAGCTAAATACGTATTTGCTCATCTCGACAATGATCTACAGGGAGATGTTTTAATGGAGCTCGATGACGATGTACGTTATCAATTCGTAGAATCTTTTGCCACAGAACAACTCGCTAAACAACTTGAAAACCTCGATTCCGATGATGCGGTAGATATTCTGGGTGAATTAGAGGTTGACCGGCAATTAGAGGTCATCGCTGAAATGGAGAGTGATAACGCTGAACAGCTTGTTAAGCTCCTCAACTACGATGAAAACACCGCTGGTGGTCTGATGCAAACGGAGTTCATCCGAGCAAAACTGGACTGGCCCGTGAATCGCTGTGTGATTGAATTGCGCCGACAAGCAGAGGAAGTCGATAAGGTTTATACCATTTACGTGGTGGATGAAGCGGATCATCTTGTTGGTTTTCTCTCACTAAAGTCTCTGTTGTTTGCCAGTCCGAAAACGCAAATTCGCGACATCTATCAAGATAAGAACATGGCGTATGTCACCACGAATGTAGAAGCTGAAGAGGTAGGACGCATCATGGACAAGTATGACCTGATCTCACTACCCGTGCTCAATCTTCAAAAAAAGCTGGTGGGACGCATTACGATTGACGACATTGTTGATGTGATACGGGAAGAGGCCGACAAGGATTTCCAGATGGCATCAGGTATCTCAGAAAGCGTTGAGTCTTCTGCAAGTATTTGGAAAATGTCACGCGCGCGCATGCCCTGGTTGCTCATTGGTATGCTGGGAGGAATTCTCGGCGCTCAAGTCATCGGTAATTTTGAAACGCAGATAGGTCAAATTCCTGCACTCGCCTTTTTTATACCGCTCGTTGCTGCGATGGGAGGAAACGTTGGGGTACAATCCAGTGCCATCGTTGTGCAATCAATTGCGAATGGCACCAATCAGTTTGGCAGTATTTTATCCAAAGTAAAACGCGAAGCAGGACTGGGTCTTCTCAATGGAGGCATTTGTGCCTCTGTGATTTTTCTCGTTACCTGGTTGCTTGAAAATATTACCCTCGGTATTTCCGTAAGCATTGCACTTTTTATTGTGAT
>CAYFTH010000126.1:0-7960 GCA_964346075.1 uncultured Fluviicola sp.
GCCTGAAAGTAGCGGTCTTTTGAACCACGTTCCATCGCTTCTATAGAACCCATGCCGCGATATGCTTTAAATTTACGACCTTGATATATGATTGTCTCTCCCGGTGACTCTTCCGTTCCTGCGAGCATAGATCCAACCATAACTGTATCGGCACCTGCCGCAATGGCCTTAACAATATCACCAGTATAACGAATTCCTCCGTCGGCAATAACAGGGACTCCCGTTCCTTCCAATGCCCGTGCTACTGAATTAATTGCCGTAATTTGAGGAACACCTACTCCTGCGATGACGCGTGTAGTACAAATAGAGCCGGGACCAATCCCAACTTTTACGCCATCAGCTCCTGCATCCACTAAAAATTTTGCAGCGCTAGCTGTGGCGATATTTCCTACAATCACGTCAATACCTGAATATGCTGCTTTAACAGCTTTTAATTTCTCTGTGACGCCTTTCGTGTGACCGTGTGCAGTATCAATTACAATAGCGTCTACCCCTGCTTTTACAAGGGCGTCTACTCGATCTATTGTGTCATCAGTAACACCAACAGCAGCCGCAACGCGCAAACGTCCGAATTGATCTTTACAGGAATTAGGGTGCTGTCGTACTTTTATAATATCCCGATAGGTGATCAAACCAATTAATTTATTGTTATTATCAACTACGGGTAGCTTTTCGATTTTATGTTCTTGTAAAATCTCTTCAGCTGTGGATAAGTCAGTGCCATCGTCGGTGGTAATAATGTCCTCTTGAGTCATCACCTCCCGGATAGGGCGTTTGTGTTTTTTCTCGAAGCGGAGATCGCGATTGGTTACAATGCCCTTTAGTGTGTTGTTTTCGTCAACTACTGGGATGCCACCAATTTTATGCTCGCGCATCAAATGAAGTGCATCTTCCACGATAGCATCTTCGCTCAGAACGATGGGATCGATGATCATACCGCTTTCGGAGCGTTTGACTTTGCGAACTTGCAGTGCCTGACGTTCGATGCTCATGTTTTTATGAATCACTCCAATTCCACCCGTCTGAGCAATGGCAATTGCTAAACTCGACTCCGTTACCGTATCCATGGCTGCAGATACCACTGGGGCATTGACTTCTATGTTTCTTGTGATCTTACTTTTGAGTTGAACATCCTTTGGTAAAACTTCCGAATAAGCAGGGACGAGTAAGATGTCGTCGAAAGTTAGTCCTTCTTTTACCGTATTTATATCTCGCAAAGGCATAATGAACTTATTTTTTGTAAATAAATTCCCGCAAAAATACTAAAAATGAAGTAGAATAACGATCAATTAGCGGCCAGCGTTTCTTACTTCTGTAAATTTGGTTATATTCGAGCATTCAATATTTCTTACATGCTACATTTTTTGCGCGGTTTATTGGTTTGCTTTATGGTGTTCATGATAGCTGATGTCATGGGGCAACAGGTGCACTTTCCAGAGGTCGTTCTTCAAGGAATTGAAACTAATGTAGCAGTCACTGAGGCTGTTGAGGGCGACTCTTTATTTATCGCTAGTGATACGGTCGTGTTGCACAATGACGGAGGGAAGCTCATCGGTACATTCGTTTTAAATAGCGATGAGGTGAACTTTCAAAATGATAAGATATCCTACGAGCAGCCTACCGTTATACCTGGATGGCTTTCTCTTTTGCCGCCGTTAATAGCCATTGTTCTGGCGTTATTATTTAAAGAAGTACTCTCCTCGCTTTTCTTAGGTATTTTCATCGGTGCGGCTACGATTGGTTTTTATACGGGTGGAGTATCGGGTATATTTGCCGCTTTTTTGACGGTATTGGATCATTATATTATCAACGCTTTATTGGATTCAGGGCATGTCTCGGTCATCCTGTTTTCAGTTATTATTGGAGCCATTGTAGCGATCATTTCTAAGAATGGTGGCATGCAAGGTGTGGTGGATCGATTGGTGCGATTTGCCACAAACCGTCGATCTGGAATGTTAACGACTTATTTCCTTGGAATTGCTATATTTTTCGACGATTATGCGAATACATTGGTGGTTGGAAATACCATGCGCTCCGTAACGGACCGATTGAAGATTTCTCGTGAAAAACTAGCTTATATCGTCGATTCTACGGCAGCCCCAATTGCAGCGGTTGCTTTTATAACAACGTGGATTGGTGCTGAGTTAACGTACATTTCCGATGGTGTCTCTAAAATTGAGTCACAACAGGGTGTCGAAATCACCCAAAGCGCTTACGGTATTTTTATGGATTCGCTGGCCTATTCCTTCTACCCTATATTTTCGCTGTTTTTTGTGTTTTTTCTGCTCTATAAACAACGCGATTTTGGACCGATGTTAAAAAAAGAACGCAATGCTATGACTGGAGAGGTCCGACAGGATACAGTGACCGATAAAGAGCTGGAGGAGTTTGAACCAGTCAAAAATGCTTCACGAAAAGCTTTTAATGCTTTAGTGCCGATTCTTATTGTGATTACAGGAACATTTATAGGGCTAGTCTATACTGGTTTTGAAACTGTGAGGTTAGAATTATTAGCGGGTGGTTACGATTTATCTGACGGCGTGTGGAGCAACATTGGACAGCAAGAAGGAGTTGATTCAGGTTTTTTTAAAAAGCTCGGTATTATTATTGGTAATGCCGATTCGTACGTCGCGCTTTTATGGGCTAGTTTGAGTGGTCTTTTAGCAGCAATTGCGCTTACGATTATTCAGCGAATTATGAGTCTTCGCGACACGATGGATGCTGTACTTGTCGGTATTAATACGATGATGCCAGCTATCGCTATACTTGTTTTGGCCTGGTCTCTGGCGGGAGTAACGGAGAGCTTGAGTACTGCAGAATACCTCAAAACATTCTTTGGTAACGATTTTTCACAAGTTTGGGTTATTCCTGCGCTGACATTTGTTTTATCTGCTTTTGTAGCATTTTCGACGGGTTCTTCATGGAGCACTATGGCGCTCATGTATCCGTTGGTAATTCCTTTATCATACGCTGTTGCAAGTGGCGACCCTGGTGTGGCCACAATGGGGATCATGTACAATACGATTGCGTCAGTACTGGCCGGAGCTGTTTTAGGAGATCATTGTTCTCCCATTTCTGACACGACAATTCTGAGCAGTCTGGCTACATCTTGTGATCACATTAGCCACGTAAAAACACAGATGCCTTATGCTTTGACTGTTGGTAGTGTGGCGCTGTTAATTGGTGTGATTCCAGCAGCCAATGGCGTCCCCTGGTATCTGACTTTTCCAATAGGAGTTATGCTATTGTATTTTATTGTCTCCTTGTTCGGAAAAAAATTATGACCTCAATTATTGTTGCTTTTATCTAATGCTTTTACCTGAAATGTTGAGAAAAGTCTTTTATGTTTTCTTGTTACTTGCACAGTTTGGATCACTAAATGCGCAAACGGTAGTGAATACAGAAAGTATTCGTTTGGATTCGCTGGACGATAGAATCAGTGGTAATGTCGAACTTGGCTTTAACCTTGTGCAAAACATCAATAATGTCGTTCAAACACAGAATAGTTCACAATTTCAGTGGAGTAATGGGAAGCACTTAGTGATGTCTGTGAATGCATTAAACCTCACGGTATTCAATGATTCAAAAGTGTTGAATGATGGCTTTCAATATTTAAGGTATAGCTATACAGTTTCTCCGTTAGTCGATCTGGAAACATTTGGTCAGGCTCAATACAATACGATCATCAACATTAATGGAAGATATTTAGCTGGATTAGGAGGTCGGGTTCATCTGTTAGATGCGGAGGATGATAGCTTGAAACTACACTTGAGTGCACATTACATGCGAGAGTATGAGGAGGAAACAACATCTATAATCAATCGCCATCACCGTTTAAATACAGTCGTTTCGTTTGCGTGGCCAATTAAAAAAAACCTGAACATTAATTTCATAGGGTACTATCAACCAGACCTTTCACGGTTGAAGGATTTTCGTGTTTCAACAGAAGCTGGAGTGAATATTAAAATATTTGAACGATTTACACTTAAGTACTCTATGGGCTGGTTTTATGATCAAGATCCTCCAGAAGGGATTCGCAATATTTTCTATACGTTCAAGAATACGCTGCTATTTAAGATATGATTGACTGCTATTAAGTCTTAGCATTGCTGCAGTGTAAAAGGTCATTTATAATACGGCCTTTTAGTTGAACAACACTTTTCAACATCTGGTACTCCTGTTTTTACCTTAATATTTTAACATCTTCTCACCACAATTGTTAGAGAAATGCTAAGTTTGTTTTGAAAATTTGTAATACAATATGGAAACGCTTACGCAGAGATATATAAACTATGATCGAACGGACTTCTCGGACGATGAACTAGTATCGATTTACAGAGCGCTATTAAAACCTCGATTGATTGAAGAAAAAATGTTGATTTTACTTCGACAGGGGAAGATTTCGAAGTGGTTTTCAGGTTGGGGACAAGAGGCGATAAGTGTGGGCACTACCTATGCGATGCATAACGAAGAGGTTATGTTGCCTATGCACCGAAACCTGGGGGTTTTCACAACGAGAAATGTTCCTTTAAATCGTTTGTTTTCTCAATTCCAGGGGAAAATGAACGGATTTACGCAGGGTAGAGATCGTTCTTTTCATTTTGGAACCATGGATTACAATATCGTAGGAATGATCTCGCATCTCGGACCTCAGCTCGGAATCGCTGATGGTATTGCGCTTTCAAATCTTATTAAGGACAATAAAGAAGCTACGCTCGTATTTACTGGAGATGGCGGCGCAAGTGAAGGTGATTTTCACGAATCCTTGAATGTGGCTGCCGTCTGGGATCTACCAGTGATCTTTACGATAGAAAATAACCAATGGGGATTATCGACCCCGAGTAATGAGCAATTTAACTGTAAGCAATTCGTAGATAAAGGAATTGGATATGGAATGGATGCTTATCAGATCGACGGGAATAATATTTTAGAAGTCATTAGTGCTGTGCGTCAGATTTCAGACTCCCTTCGTGAACGACCACGACCGTTCTTGTTGGAATGTATGACATTCAGAATGCGTGGACATGAAGAAGCTTCCGGAACGAAATATTATCCAGAAGGGATTCAGGATGAATGGAATAAAAAAGATCCAGTTATTAATTTTGAACTCTTCTTGAAAGAAGAAGGTATTTTGAAAGATGAGCAGATCGAACGATTTACGAAAGAAATTAAAACTGAAATTCAGGACGGACTTGATCAAGCGTATGCGGAGCCCAACATAACTCCGGATACAGATAAAGAAATCGCCGATCTTTTTAAGGCGCATAAACAGGAAGTTCAAGCTCCTAACTCATCTCATACTTCTGAAAAGCGATTTGTTGATGCAATATCAGATGGACTGAAACAATCCATGCAGCAATATCCTGAACTCGTTTTGATGGGACAGGACATTGCCGATTATGGAGGTGTATTCAAAATTACTGAAGGATTTTTAGAAGAATTCGGAAGAGATCGTGTTCGAAATACTCCACTCTGCGAATCTGCTATTGTCGGTGCTGGACTCGGTTTGTCGATCAAAGGAATGAAGGCGATGGTAGAAATGCAATTTGCTGATTTTGTAACATGTGGTTTTAATCAGATCGTAAATAACCTCGCGAAGATCCATTGGCGATGGGGACAAAATGCCGATGTAGTTGTAAGAATGCCAACTGGAGCAGGAGTAGCAGCCGGTCCTTTTCATTCACAAAGTAACGAAGCCTGGTTCTTCCATACACCTGGATTAAAGATTGTTTATCCTGCATTTCCGGGAGATGCTAAAGGGCTTTTGGCCGCTGCCATTGAGGACCCTAATCCAGTAATGTTCTTTGAGCATAAATATCTTTATAGAAGCTTAAAAGAAGAGGTGCACGACGAGTATTATACGACTGAGATTGGTAAAGCACGCCTTGTTAAAGAAGGGGCTGACTTAACGGTAGTTACCTACGGAATGGGCGTTCATTGGGCAATAGAGACATTGGATGACCATGCAGATATTTCAGCAGATCTTATTGATTTGCGCACGCTTTCTCCATTGGATACAGAAACAATATTTGAATCGGTTAAAAAAACAGGTCGTGTGATCGTATTTCACGAAGATTGCGAAATTGGTGGTATAGGTGCTGAGATCGTCACTCAGATCAATGAAAACTGCTTCGAATTTTTAGATGCACCGATCAAACGAGTAGCTTCTTTAAATACTCCTGTGCCTTTTGACGCTGGTCTTGAACAAAACTTTTTGCCTCCTCAACGTTTTGACGATACCTTAGTAGAACTCATCAACTACTAGTAATGGAAAAAGGAAATAAACGGATCATTAAAGGATGGGTGTTTTACGACTGGGCGAACTCAGTTTATAACCTCGTGATCTCTTCCGCAATCTTCCCGATTTTTTATGCTAATGTTACTGAAAGTCATTACCTCAAGTCACTTGGTAGAGCTGGTGGAGAATTAAAAGAAGGCGAAAATGTGATGGTCGAATTTTTCGGAACTTCCATCTCCAATTCTGTGTTGTTCTCGTATGTGTTGGCTGCTTCCTTTCTGTTGGTCAGCTTGTTGTCACCATTACTTTCTGGAATAGCCGATGTTACGGGGAATAAAAAACGATTCATGCAGTTTTTCTGTTACCTCGGCGCACTAGCTTGTATTTCTTTGTTTTGGTTTAGTCCCGCAAAAGTTGAATGGGGGATGCTCTCGATTTTTTTAGCAAGTATTGGTTTCTGGCATAGTTTTGTGTTCTATAATGCTTTTTTACCAGAGATAGCTGAACCGAAAGATCACGATATAATCTCAGCCCGCGGCTTTTCAATGGGCTATTTTGGAAGTATGATTCTACTTGTCATTTGCTTGTCGATAATTATGTTTATCGATAAAAGTTATACAAAGTGGAGTTTTATACTGGTCGGACTATGGTGGATTGGGTTTGCGCAAATCACTTTCAACAGGTTACCTCACAATGTGTATCACAAGAAAAGAGAAAAAGGTTATATCTGGAAAGGGTTTAAAGAACTAAAACGGGTATTTCAGGAATTTCGTAGAACGCGCAGGTTGAAACGCTATTTACTCGCTTTCTTTTTCTTTAATACGGGAGTACAAACAGTCATGTTGATGGCCGTTGTCTTTGCCAAAAAGGAAATCGATTGGGCAGATGACGGTGGTGACACAGGTCTTATTGTGTCTATTCTCCTCATCCAGTTGTTAGCGGCAGGTGGAGCCTATTTGATGTCCCGCTTATCCGGAAAAATAGGTAATCTTCAGACCCTTACAATGGTTGTCACGGGTTGGGTCGCACTTTGCATCTGGGCTTATTTCATTGAAAAGCCGATGACATTTTATTTCCTCGCAGCTGGTGTAGGTTTTGTTATGGGGGGAGTGCAGGCATTGGCGCGATCAACTTATTCTAAATTCTTGCCAGAAACAAAGGATCATGCGTCCTATTTTTCATTTTACGATGTGTCTGAAAAGATCGGTATTGTGATTGGATTATTCTTTTTTGGTTTAATGGAAGACCTTACTGGAGACTTAAGAGCTTCAGTGCTCTCTATCATTATCTTTTTTGCGATCGGATTAGTTTTACTTGTCTTAGTGCCGCGAAAAGCAGACGCAAGACTATAAAAAAAGGGACACATTAAAAAGTATGGGGGAGAATACTTAAAAGTCTTTATTCTGAAAAAAATAGTATTTAATATTCTCCCTCGAGTGTTTTGAATAAATGATTTTAATGTATTGATTTTTAAAGAGACCTATGATTAGTCTACGAAGCAGAGATAAGTCTTATTTACACCAAGAATTTTAGAGGTTGAGCGACGCGCATTATAGTTGAGCGAAGTAGCAACGAACTGGAAATTGTGAATGATGGCGAAAGCTCCGGAGCTTGTCGTAGGAGAAGAAAAAGCGGAGCTTTTGAAGACCAAGCGTTAGCGCCGGGACCATCATCAATTTCCAGGAGTGCAAACTAGATCAACTATCAAGCGCTAGAACTTTT
>CAYFTH010000127.1:0-7852 GCA_964346075.1 uncultured Fluviicola sp.
ATTAATTCACTTTTTTCTTGTTTAAAACATTGGGAATCAGTATCTTAGAGGATGAATTCCACTTCGCCTCAAAGGCCGACTCCCAAGGTTGACAACGAATGTACAACCTTATTAGATGTTCTCCAAAATGAATTTGGAGGAAAATTAAATTTAGCTCGAATAAAGTTTCTGACTCTTATAATCAGGGCTTTATGTAAAGTTCAAACCGTCAACTTCGAAAGACTAGCTATTGGCTTCGATTCCTCTTCCAAGAGTTCAAGTTCTCTTAGACGTATTCAGCGTTTTGTTGCAAGGTTTGATCTTTGTGAAGAGTTAATTGCTAAATTTATTTTTAAGCTCATACCCGATAATGAAAATGTTGGATTGTCAATGGATAGAACAAATTGGAAGTTTGGTAAATCTGACATTAATATTTTAGCATTAGGTATTACCTATAAAGGAGTAGCATTTCCATTATTGTTTAAACTCCTTCCCAAATTCGGCAACTCCAATACGGCTGAACGCATTGAGCTGATGGATAAGTTTGATCGGCTTTTTGGCTTTTCAAAAATCAAGTTTTTAGTCGCTGACCGTGAGTTCATCGGGCAACACTGGCTTGATTATCTCAATTTGAATAATATTCCTTACCACATTCGAATACGAGATAACTTTCATGTAACTATTCCTAAAACTGGACGAAAAGTTCGAGCTAGCTGGTTGTTTAGCGGTTTAAAACAGGGACAAGTAAAGCATTATCCCAAAATTGTAATCATTAACAATGTAATGTGTTACCTATCAGCAAGCGTTTTAAAATCTAAAACAGGAGAACCCGAATATCAATTCCTGATCTCTTTTAATAAACCTGAGAATGCACTAGCATGCTACAAAGATCGCTGGCAAATAGAAACTATGTTTAGGGCAATGAAAACCAGTGGGTTCAATATGGAAAAAACACATCTAACTGATTCTGACAGAATTTTGAAATTACTCCTTATCGTATCTATTGCTTTTACTTGGGCATATTTGGTCGGGGACTTTTTACATCAAAATATTAAAGCAATACCAATCAAAAAACACGGCAGAAGGGCAAAAAGCATATTTAAATATGGATTAGATTTTATCGCAAACAATCTTCTTAACTCTGATTTTAAGATATTTATAAATATATTTGAATTTTTGTCATGTACTTAAAAGCGGAATACTAATTCCAAATCTTCATACATACAACCAAAAACGCATCACGTAATTAATTGGACGATCTTCCATCTTGTGAACTCCCTTAATACTAAAGGAGTATTTTTTCTAATAACCGTTCCAGGGAAGAAAAAAGTCGTGAATTATCGTGATGAGCTATGGTAAAGTAATGATAAAACTGTTACTTTTCAAGCGTTATAGTGCGCTCAACCTCATTAAAAGGACCATCAATAAAGTTCTTTTCACTATCTATGAGGCGGAGAGAAATCGTCGTTTTACCCATTGGAAGCCCTTCAATAGCGTATGGAGCCCAATCATCGAGGATAAATTCTTTATCATTAATCGTAGCGATGACGTGATGACCATCTTTTGAAAGGTCCGTGTTTACCAGAAAGAAATCGAGTAGCACTTTTTTTGTATCTTCTCCCGAATAGGTTCCTTTCGGTCGACTATAAAATAGATGAGGAGCTTCAAAATCAACATCACGTTGCTGGTCTTTAGAAGGATTTCCCACCCGGAACTTTTTCAATGTGTATGCCTCATTATTTTTAACAGCCATGTGGTAAGAGCGCGATAAAAAAGCTAACATTACATGGTCTCCCACGGGAAGTTCTTTGGTAAAGGCGTTATCGTATTTTGCACCATATGGACCGTTATTCAATATAAAATGTACATGTTGCCCCTTGGATGAATTGGCCAAATCGAGTGCCTCGGCATCAGTCGTTTGTTCTTTTAACGTGTAATTTTCAACATTGAACTGAAATTGATGTTCACCTTCAGGTAATTCTTGTTCGCGTGGCTGATCCAATGTTAGTTGTGCATCTGGAAATTTTTTAAAGGATTTAATTTTCGTCAATTTTATGCCTTGTTCTTGATCCAACGATTGTTTTTCTTGCGGACTGTTGGTTTTACTATCACTATTTCCTTCGCTTTCATTCTTGCAACTCAATAAAATGAGTGTCAGTGTAAAAAGTGTAAAAAACTTTTTTGTGCTAATCATAAGTGCTTTTTTAATTTTGTGTTTTATATAGGAACAACGTGCTTTTATGAATGTTCAGTTGTTAGTTTAAATAAAATGGCAGTAAAGTAGGGTAACTCATCTGTCGCTGAAAAGTAATGAATCTTTCTTACCTTTGAATAAATCCGATTCATGTCGCAATTTAAATTTATACATGCTGCAGATCTCCACATAGAGAGTCCTTACAAGGGTGTGAGCCGGTTGAATGACGCGCTCGGAAAATCGCTCGTAGAACATGGTATTCAGGCCTATGAAAAACTGATTGAAAAAGCCCTGGATGAAGCGGTGGATTTTTTGCTCATCGCTGGTGATAGTTTTGACAGTGATTCGGGAAGTTTAAGTGCACAGTATCGTTTTGTCCGTGGTTTGGAGCGGTTGCAAAAAGCATCTATTTCTGTTTATATCATATGTGGAAATCACGATCCACTAAACAGCTGGTCGAGTCATTTAGAATTACCGGACAATGTCTTTCGTTTCGATGCTGAAAAGGTACAGCATTGCTCTTTCAAGAAAAATGGAAAAGCAATCGCCGAAATTTACGGGGTGAGCTTTGGAGAAAAAGAAGAGTTTGACAATCGGGCACAGGAATTTAAGCGTAATGATAATGCACCTTTCGCGATTGGTATGCTGCATGGAACGATTGCCGGAAATGAAGTGCACACGCCCTATTGTCCTTTTGATTTGGATACATTAAGAGCATCTAAAATGGATTACTGGGCACTCGGACATATTCATAAGCGGGAGGTTTTGCATGAACAACATCCAATGGTCGTTTATCCGGGCAATATCCAGGGACGTCATTTCAACGAAACGGGTGTAAAAGGATGTTCAGTCGTCAAAGTGGATAGTGGAAAAATTACTGATCATTCGTTTATTCCGCTTTCCGATATCGTATACGAATATAAAGCACTGGATGTGTCAGGTGCTGAAAGTTTTGCCGATTTTATGCTTAAACTGGAAGCGCTAAAATCAAACCTCGATACTGACAGGTCGTATTTATTGCGTTTGAAATTGACGGGAAAAACAAACTTACATAGCAGTTTTTCGAACCTTTCGGAAATGCAGTCATTATTGGATGAGTTGAACAATGAAAACAATTACCGACAGCGTTTCGTGTTTATTGATAAATGCATCAATGACACACTGCCGGAGATTGACCTGGAGGTCCGCAAGGCATCTTCTGATTTTATAGGCGATCTCATTCAGCGTTTTGAGAGCTATGAGGAAGATCAGTCTCGACTTCAACAATTAAAAGATGAATTGCTGGACGAACTGTCGAGCTCTAAAGTTGGTCGCGCATTGTCCAACGCCGATATTACAGAAGAGCTTGATGCAGAGGTGGAAGAACTTATTGCTTCAGCCAAATGGAAAGCCATTGATGGTCTGTTGAAAAATCAAAGAGAATCATGAAAATAGATCGTTTACATATTGATGGTTTTGGCGTTTTTCACGACAAAAATATCGATGGTTTTACCAAAGGAATTAATATCCTTTATGGTCCGAATGAAACGGGGAAATCCACGTTGCTCGACTTTATACGGTTTACACTTTTTGAATATCCGCGTTTTCATGACGAACGACGCCCACCACGTAATGGAGGGAATCACGGCGGCAAACTCTTCCTTAGCGACAGTACAGCGAACTCTTTTTCGATATATCGCAATGGTGACGGGAAACAAGTACGTTTCGAATATAATGGACAGGCTTCTGAAAATTTACAACACTATCGCCAGCTTATCGGAAATGCGTCTATTGATTTGTACAAAAATGTATATGCCATTACGCTTGATGAATTGATGCGCGTTGATCAATTGAATGAATCGGGCATGGAAGATCGAATTTTTAGCATGGGAATGGGGCTCGCCGGGGTAGACTTTGGTCAATTTGAAAATGAGCTCGTTCAACATGCTGATAGTTATTTTAAAGCAAGGGGCCGTACACAGATATTGGTAGAATGCGTTAACGAGATCCATAAAAAAGAAGAAGCGATTCGGGTACTGAGCAACAAGCTTGACGATTACAATCGGCTGTCTGAACAGAAAGAACAGTTGCAGGCTGAACTTGGAATGCTGAGTCAATCGCGCGAAAAGCTGAGCCGCGAAAAAAATAAATTCGCCGATTATTCAAGGGCTTATGAGGCTTTTGTCGACTATAAAACGGCGCGAGAGCAGCTGATCAAACTAGGAGATTTGAAACAGCAACCGCTGGAGATCAAAGAAGCCTATACGCAGCAAAAATCAAATATCAGTGAGGATCAACAGTTGTTGCGCAAACTCAACCGATCGGTAAAACAATTGGAAAACGAACGCGAGGCAATTCATTGGGACGCACAATTGGCCAACCACAGTCATCTTTTAGATTATTTGAAATCCAATAGCAAACTTTACGAAGAGGCTGCTTCGAATCGGTCAAAGGCGATGGATAAACGGTCGTCGGCTGAAAAAGAGGCAGCTACGATACTGCAGCAGCTCGGACATGGATTAACGGCAAAGGATGTGTTGGAGCTGAGAGGCACATTTGAATTACAATCTGCTGCCGGTATTATTGTAGAGGAAACTTCGCGATTACAACGTCAAATCGAAACAAGTTCTGATGCAGTTCGAAGACTGGAACAGCGGTTGCAGGAAACCCAAGCTGCACTGGATCAAATTGTACAAAAACAAAAGGACCTGTCCATTAAAAATCCTGAGGCGCGCAAAGAGGCCGACGAGCAACGCGTTGAATGGGATACTCAATTTCAACAAGCGTTACAATCACGCGGTAGCAGGTCGAAAACCAACCAACTGCCGTTTATTGTTGCGCTTATTTTTTTGGTCGTGGGTGGAATATTGTTTGCTATCCACTTCCTTGCAGCATCGATTGTAACTGGGGTGGCTGTCATTAGTTTGATAGTTGTGTTGTTATCCAAAAATCGAACAACGAATCAAGTGCAGGAAGATCCTGCTGCCATTAATAAAAAGCTCGAGTCGTTGAAAGCTGCCATTGAAAAATATGATCAACTAGCGGATGCACATGATCAGGCGAAAAAGCAATTGAACCAGTACAACCATGAACTAGAGGACGTCAATGAACAGTTAAAAGCACTCGAAGAGGATCAGGAAACACAAGATGACCAATGGAAACACGAATTGAGTGAACGCGTATTACCATCAACACTGGCACCACAACGTATAAGTGATTTTTTAACGAATGTCGATGCCTATAAACGCCAGCACAATGTGATTCAGGAAGCTGATCAAACCATTCGTTCTAATGAACACCACATGCGTTCATTTGAAGAAAAGTTGCAAGAAATAGAGCCTGAAAAAAAACTATTTGATACCGCAGCAATATACGATTTGATTGCACGGCTGGAGGCGAACGAAAAAGCGGCACAACAGCGCGATCAGTTGCATCAGCAACTCACAAAAGAAAGTGAAGAACTGGAAATAGCAGATCAGCGGTTAGCGGCAGCAAAACGAGCGCAAGAGAAGTACATGCATCAGATTGGGGTGTCTGATGAAACAGCTTTTTATGCGCATTTTGAACAGCAGACCAGATATGTCGAAGCTGATCAAGCCCGGGCAAATGCAGCAGCTACGATCAAGACAATTTGTGGAGAAGATCAACTCGAAAAAACGCTCGAAGCGCTGGCTGATTTTACCCCCTCTGAATTGGCAAGCAGAAAGGAGGCCACAGAGCGTGAATACGAAACGGTAAAGGACCAGTACGATGAGATGAATAGGGAACTCGCTTCAATTTCCGCCGATATTCGTCACATTCTCGAGCCAGACGAAATGTATGCCTTGCAAAATGAAAAGGAGAGTTTACAACAGCAATTAAAAGATGCAACCCGGGAATGGTTGTCAACTAAAATGGCACTGAAGGTATTGAATGAGAGTAAACAGTGTTATGAAGAGGAACGTCAGCCCGAAGTGATCACGCAAACGCGCGAATATTTTAAAGTGATCACGGAAAACACCTATGAAGATTTGAGAATTTCATTGAGCGAAAAACACGTGAGTATCATTGACACTCAGGGAAACGCTAAAACGGTAGAAGCACTCAGTAGGGGAACGCGCGAGCAGCTTTTATTAGCTTTACGACTGGGGTTGATCGAAGAATATGAAAAAAATGCAGAACCGCTACCTGTGGTATTAGATGATATCATGGTGAATTTTGACCTGCACCGTGCAGAAAACCTCGCTGATGTTCTGACGGATTTTGCGCGTCACCGACAAGTAATTCTTTTCACCTGCCACGAACATACCCGAGACTTGTTCAAAGCAAAAGGAGCCAATATTGTAGAATGGAGGGATTAGTGCTAAAAAAATACCTGACCGCATTGTTGTTACTGCCCTGTTTCCTATTAGGTCAGCATGAATTTGCGAAAACGGCTGTTGTCGATAGTATCTGGTCGCTAGAGAACCAATCCACTGAACAGAAACTGGGTGGTCTTTACGATATATCCTGGGAACTCATAACTGAAGATGCTGATTTGGGAATTTTATATGCGAATCATTTGATTGATTCAGCGCAGGTGGCTGGTTTAATTCGTTTTGAAGCTTACGGTCATTCAACGAAAGCAGAATGTTATACCATGCTTGCAGATTATAAAAAGGCTATCGAGGAACATCAAAAAGCAAAAAATATTTATGATAAAATTGGCGATAAGCAAGGCCTTAGCGCTACGGCGATGAACATTGGTCACATTTACTATTTAATAGAAGAACATGTAATAGCAAGGCGGTTTTTCAAGGAATCTTATGACTACGATCAAAAGTTGAAAGATACGGTTGGAATGGCGCAGGCTCTAAAAAACGAGGCCTCTTGTTATTACAGTCTCAGTCAGTATGACAAGGCACTGAACCGTTACCATCAATCACTCGACCTTATCGATGGTTATGAAACGACCAATATAATTTTAACTTCTGCCATTTACGGAGGGATTGGAGCACTATACCTTCAAAAAGGGGAACACGATAAGGCGTATCAAACATTACTACGAGCCACCAAGATTGATGAAAAGCATGACATCAAACAAAGTTTAATTTCTAATTATAAAAACTTGAGCGTATACCATGATACCTTAGATAACCTCGATAGTGCGTTGTATTATGCGCAGTCTTCCTTTCAAATTGCAAAGAAAATCAACTCGTTTCATGGCATGCAGTTTAGTGCAAAACGACTCTCAGAAGTTCACGAAAGGCTAGATAACCTTTCTGCTGCATTTGATTATTACAAAATGTTTATCAAATACAGAGACAGTATTAAGAAAGATGAAAATATTGAAGAAGTCACGCGTCTGGAAGTACAACACCAATACGAACTGAAGGCAGCCAAAGACAGTATTCGCGTTAAAAAAGAAAAAGAAGCGCTTAGTGCTGAAAAAGAGTGGGCTGAACGACTCAACTACTCCCTTTTCGGCGGTGGAGTTCTGGTTATCGTTTTTACAATATTTCTATACAATCGATATCGTGTCATCGGACAACAAAAAGGGACGATTGAAAAACAAAAAACGGATGTAGAAAAGCAGCGCGACATTGCTAATGAGAAACACCGAGAAACGGAAAAACAACGCCAACTAGTTCAGGAAAAAAATGAAGAAATTCACTAGTGGGCGATTAAAAGTATTTGAAATTCAGTTGATTACTGTAACAGTCTTCAGTGTTTTTGTAATTT
>CAYFTH010000128.1:0-7836 GCA_964346075.1 uncultured Fluviicola sp.
ACGAAAATTATTTAACGCATTATCAGGATTAAGATGTTGAGCAATTTGAAATTGTTGGAGTGCTTTTTTGAAGGCTTTATCAGGGTCTTGTACTTGAAATATAGCTTCAGATCCTTTCTCAAAAAATTCCTCGCCTTTATCGATAGCGTCTTTGGCTTCTTTATAAGCATCGATATCATCTCTGAAGTTCGAGCGTTTAAACTCTATATTTTGTCCAAAGACAAAACCTGTCAATAGGAAACACGGAAATAGTATATATTTAATCATCATTGTCGTTTTTACAGATTATCAATTAATAGCCACAGCTTTGAGAATAATAATCGCCTGCATTTTCTGCACCCAATTCTTTTCCTTTTTTCCAGTCTTCACATGCACCGTTCATATCGCGAAGCATTTCTTTAATCATACCTCGATTTACGTAAGCTGAACCGTATTCAGGGTCGAGTTGAATGGCTCGATCCGCTGCTTTTTTGGCTGCCTTATATTTTTCGAGTCGAAATTTGGCTGCTGCAATATTAGCATGCGCTGGGGCATAGTCGTCTTTGATTTGAATACATTTTTCAAAATCGCTAATCGCTTCGTCTAATCGATCGCGTTCCATTTGGGTGGCTCCGCGATTATTGTAAGCCAGGTGAAAGTTTTTATCAATCGATATAGCGCGGTTGAACGCGGCGATCGCTCCCACATAATCTTTCTTCTTTAATTTAGTCGTTCCGATATTGTTTAATACGAAAGCCAGATCAGGATTCTTTTTAGAAGCCTCTTCGTAGTCGGATATAGCTTTTTTATAATCACCTTTCATTCGGTGACAACTGCCGCGGTCATTGTAGGCAAATGCCAAATGTCCATCCAGCTCAATGGTTTTTGTAAACGATGCGATTGCAGCGTCGTAATTTTTCTGCATGAATTGCAGCGTGCCGAAATTGTAATGAGCTTTGGGGTTCTTAGGTGCCAATTCAATGGATTTTTCATAGTCTTTTTCCGCTTTGAGGTAATCCCCCACACCTTGATAAGCTCGCGCGCGCTGAAAATAAGCTTTCGCGTAATCATCATCTTTGGCGATGAGTTGACTCAGCGTTTTCGCTGCGGCTGCATAGTAATTGGCTTCATTTTCAGCTACCCCTTTATTATAGTAGGCTGCAGTGAAATTGGGGTCGGCTTTAATCGATGTTTTAAATGCGGCAATTGCCTTATCAAAAGCTTTTTTATTAAATAAATCGATTCCTTTATTATATGCCTCCTGACTCTTGGCGATCGCTGCATTTTCTTCATTTAAAGCTGCAATAGAATCGCGGTAAGCTTGTTCTTCTTCGGTCAATTCTTCTTGAGAATAGCCTATTGATGAAATGAACAAGTAGCCCATCAATAGAAGTAGTAACTTTTTTGTAATCATAGTTATTTTTTCGTTTGTAGTCCCCTAAAAATATGCCAAATTATTGAATTAGAAGTATAGAAGTTTTCCACAACAAGTCAAATTGAGTGGCCCCATTGTGAATAGTTGGAGCGTCAAGTGTGTGAAAAGCTTTGAAAATCTTGTTATTTTAGCGAGACAAAAAAAATAGCAGAATGAGTAAAGAAGTATATATTGTGGATGGTGTGCGAACACCGATAGGAAGTTTCAGAGGATCACTTTCTACCATTCGACCTGATGATATGGGAGCAATGGTAATGAAATCGGTTGTGGAAAGAAATAGTAGTTTAGACCCTGCAGCGATCGAAGATGTGATTTTTGGCTGTGCGAATCAGGCAGGAGAAGACAATAGAAATGTAGCACGGATGTCACTGTTGTTAGCTGGATTACCACACACGATCGGTGGAGAAACAGTGAACCGTTTATGTTCTTCTGGAATGGCTTCAACAGTAAATGCGGCAAGAGCAATTAAAGACGGTGCCGGAGAAGTTTACCTTTCAGGAGGAGTTGAAAACATGACACGCGGACCGTGGGTAATGTCGAAGTCAGCAAAACCTTTTGGAAATGATGCCAAACTCTACGACTCTTCATTTGGATGGCGGTTTATTAATCCGCAAATGGATAAAGTTTACGGAACTGAAGGAATGGGTCAGACTGCTGAAAACCTCGTTGATAAATACGATATTTCTAGAGAAGATCAGGATAAATTTGCTGCTTGGTCACAAGAAAAAGCGGGAAAGGCATTGAAAAATGGCAGATTGGCTGAAGAAACAATACCGGTAGAGATTCCGCAACGCAAAAAAGATCCGATCATTTTTGACCAGGATGAATTTCCACGTCCGGGAACTACAGCAGAGGTGTTGAGTAAATTGCGACCTGCATTCAGAAGAGAAGGAGGATCGGTAACTGCGGGTAATGCTTCAGGATTGAACGATGGTGCAGGCGCCTTATTGGTTGCGAGTGAGCAAGGTATGAAAGATCATCAATTAAAGCCGATGGTTCGTATTGTGGGAGCTGCTGCAGCTGGTGTTGAGCCGCGTATTATGGGAATCGGCCCGGTTCATGCAACGAATAAGTTGTTGAAAAGAACGGGACTTACAATGGATGATATGGACATCATTGAACTGAATGAAGCTTTTGCAGCACAATCTTTAGCTTGCACGCGCGAATGGGGATTAGCTGATAATGATCCGCGATTGAATCCAAATGGTGGCGCTATTGCACTCGGTCATCCGCTCGGAATGACAGGTGCACGTATTCTTCAAACAGCAGCTGTTGAACTGCAAAAGACACAGAAGAAATATGCACTTGTGACACTTTGTATCGGAGTAGGACAAGGGTATGCTACTATTTTGGAACGTGTGTAAGAGGTGTTGATATTAGCATGATAAAACGGTGGAATTACGCTTCTGCCGTTTTTTTTTGTTTTTGCCGTTTACAACAATCGCTTTTTACGACGACCAAGAAATGAGAATAAAAATTGATAGATTTTACAGAAAACCAGGAATCTTTACGTATTTTTAGATTTCAATGTGCCTAACAGTCAACACAATGATTCATCTCGGGAGGAAAACTAGCGAAGTTCTATTTTTTCTCGTAGCAGCCGTTCTGATTATTTCAGGATGTAAAAAGGAGACGTACAAAATAAATAAACCGTTCTCAATGGATTTTAATGAGTCTGCGTTTGTTAAGATGAATGGTTCAGCACACACGATAAAATTCACCAAATTAGAAGAGGATTCAAGGTGCCCCCCAGATGTGTATTGCTTTTGGGCAGGGGAGGTTGCAGTGACAATTCAGTTAAATGACGCCACAACTATCACACTTGGTCATCATACATCAATTCCTCCAATTGCGGATTATCAGGGGCACACGATTCGATTATTAGCTGTGAAATACAGTAAAGAGAAACATTTTGGAAAAGAAAAACATTGCACTATTCGCCTGATAGTTGAAGATTGATTGTTTGAAATCCTGCATTGCGAAATGAGAGTATACCATTAATGCGTTAAAAAATTATATTGGGGTATCTTGTAGCAGGAGTACTATTCGACCGATGACTAGGTGATTCCTGGAGTTTAAAAACATCAAGCAGGTATCTACAATCGCACTATTAATATGATTATTGTGTAGAATTTCCTACTTCAATTCAAAGATCTCTAATTTAGAATTGCGCATGGTAAAAGACCGATGACGCGGGTTCCAAATATATATTTTCATGGAATGAATATCTTCTTTAAAGGTTATGGGATGGTTGAGGGTGAAATCAAAGCTGAGGTTGCGCGCTCCGAAATACCAACGCAACGGGTATGACGAATAATGAACTTGGTTACTTTCTTCATCTTTTCCCGAAAAAACGATGGCAATATCGCTGTAAGTACTGTCAATTTCTATTGATCCGCGGATCTGGAAAAGAACGTTTTCGGCAGATAGCGAATCTACCGTACTCGAGGAAAACACTTCGTTAAATTCATTTGCATTCCAGGGAAGCGAAGTTTCATTTTCAAATAATTGATTACCATGGTGTGCTTTCTTTTGGGTCAACAGGTAATTGGTAGTTTGGGAATCTCGTGCGACTACAGTAAAAGAAGTATCCCTTTCTGAAGTGTAAAATGGAGGTCTGGTAACCACCACGTCATGAATAGGTGAGAGCGCTCTCTGATTCAGTGCTAAAATTTTGTTCACTTTTGCACGCTCATAATATGCCCAGATCAAATGCTGTGTTGTGTAGACTTGAAGGGAGGAATGTGTGGGGTCGACATGATCTCTGATTTTCTGGTAAAATTCGCGACTCAATTGTTGATCGGGAGTGATGACTGTTCGTGAAATATTGATGACGAACAGCAACGTGATGGGAAAGAATAAAAAGACTAGTCCACTGTATTTCCATTTTATCCTGTCGATGGTGTATATTGCAGCGAGGAGAAAGAGGATGACAAAATAAATCCCGGCGCGATCTTCGGGGTAATTCACTTGAAATAGCTTTGCCAGTAACCAGGTTATTATGATATTTCCCACGAGGAAAAAGACGATGATCGTGCAGTAATTGTGAAGAAAATACCGCCATTTCAATTCGAGTAGCCGAACAAAAGATTCTGTAATGATCACCAGTAGCGCAGTGATTATGCCCCATTTGACGATTGGACCTTCTGCAAATAATACAAGTTGAGCAAGTGACTTTCCCGTTACTTCCCAAAAACCATTCAAACTGCCATAATAAAGTGCCCCACTGTTTTTTAGCTGAAGTCCAAATTCAATCAAAGGATACGTTATTAGTCCAACCAGAAGAAGGCTTCCTATATGAAAAAGAGCTTTTTTTAGAGTGAAGTGGAACCGATGAACAATCATGAATACAATCACGGCAAAAATTAAAAGAGCAAAGGAGTTGATAAAGATTAAGTTCGATAAAACGCTGAGCCAACCAGCGAATAGACAGGCAAACAACGTCCCGGTATTTTGATTCTTCAACCAGTGGATGAGCAACGCAATCGATGAGACAAAAAAGGCTATACCCATTCCATAGCCTCGGGTTAGAGCAAAATACTCTAAAATAAACGGCACGGTGTTGAGCGCGATTAGACCGATAATGTAATTATTGCGGTGATTGAGCCCCTTCAAAAGGTGTGCTACACTCCAAAAATAAAGGAAGAAAGCGAAAATGTTAGGCAGCCGTAAAAAGAAGAAATCTTCGCCAAACAGCAAGTACATGAAACGCGATAAATAGGAGTTGAGCAGATGATTATTGGCATCCAGGACAGCCGTTTCACTCCAGATGTCTCCTACTTCAATGTAGTGAAAAAATGTTGCCACTTCATCGTGCAGCGGAGGAACGTAAATTGCTCGCAGTACGAGATAGAACAACAAAAGACAAAACAAAGCCCATTCCAAAACGTGAGCAGCGTCCAAACGAGGTATAAAAAGGAATTTGTTTGTTTCATCACGTGACATATTACAAATATATCCAAGTCATTTTTAAGAAGTGGAATTATCTATTTTTTTTAAGCCAAGCTATGAAAAAACCAATCCTGAATTTAAATATATTTCCTTAACTTTAAACTATGCAAATTGAGTTTTTAAATAAGAAACAGAGTAAAAAGAAGCAAGAAGAGGCTTTTTTATCGCTTAAACCTGAAGAGCGTATGCTGTCATTTTTTGTTATGCTCAAGCAAATGCGTAGTTTTCCTACTAAGAAAAACTATGATACAAAGGATAATTTTGTCATTGAAATAAACACAGAAAATGATAGAAAATCTAGATGATGAAATAGAATCATTCATTAAGCTTGCTGAGGAACATGGCGTGGAAATGCTTATGATTGGAGGAGGAGCGGTTAATTTTCACCAAAGATTCTTTTGCCACGGGTTTTAACCCGTGGTTAAAGAATAATGTAGAAGCTCTCATTTTGGCGCGACTTTTTGCTTCAAAAATCGTGACAAAATGTATTCTTTTCTAGATTTAGATTTTAAATGCTTTTGCCCTGAGGAGATAAATAGTTATTCTATCAATATAAAATGTAAGGTTTGATCGCCTAATGCTACCAACCACCATACATGAAAACAAAAAACAAAACTTTAATTTTTGTCTACAATGCTGATAGTGGCTTGTGGAATGGAGCGTTAGATGTAATGCACAAAGTATTCTCTCCAAAGACGTATTCCTGTAACTTATGCGGAATCACTTACGGGGCGCTATCCGTTAAAAAAGAATGGGCGGAATTCATTGAAAAACTACCGCTTGAAACGGACTTTCTGCATCGTGATGAATTTCAAAAACAATTTGATAACAAAGCTGAACTGCCTGCTGTGTTTCTAACGGAGAATGACGCCATCGAACCGTTTATTTCAGCTCAGGAGATGAATCAGATGGATTTAAAAGAGTTGAAAAAAGCCATTGCTGGGCAGATTAAAAAAAGCAACTACTTGTAATTGCGTTCTACATAATTTGTTTTAAAAACGCATAAATTTTCAAAAAACACCTGAACGCTTTTAACGGAATTTTGCAAAACAAATAAGCTGCAACGTTATTGCAGAAACTCAATTTATTTCATAAATTTGCAACAATGTTGCATTAATTTTGTGATTTAATAAGGATATGAATACAAAAACAATAAATACTAGCTTTTCGAACGCCGCAACTGGAACATCGGTTGAAGTGCTTCAACAAATTGATTTAGAAGAAAAAAATATTGCTATCTATCATCGTGATATACAAACGTTGGAAGAGGAGGTCAGCAATTTCTTGAAGGAAAAGATTGCATTTGAGGCGACTGGATCGGTGGAGGAATTAACTTCCCAACTCGAAGCAAGTAAATATAACAACAACGATAAATACCCTGCTTTAATCAAGGACATTTGTTTTTTACTTCAAACATTTCAAACACTTTCATCGAATAGCTCATTTCGTTTGTTACTGACCAGCGTGAACACCAACATGTGCAGAAGATTTCACACTGACGTCAATGATTTAAGGTTACTCTGCACTTATTCTGGTCCTGGTACGCTTTGGTTGCTAGAAGAAAATGTTAACCGAGACGCATTGGATAATGCAAAGAGCAATGACGATATAGTAAAAAACGATGCAGATATTCAGCAAGCAGCAACGGGTGATGTAGTAATTCTCAAAGGAGCGATTTATCCCAAACCAAATACAAAAGCGATTGTGCATCGAAGTCCCGCAATAGAGGAGACAGGAGAAACACGGTTGATGCTGCGTATAGATACGAATGATTTTTTAAAAACGATTCAATGATACCACAGACATTTGAAGAATGGAAAAGTTGTATTGTAGACGACTGCAAAATTGATTTAACTAAAGATTTTGCCATGAAACGCCTGTCTACTTTACAAAATAAAGAGAACAAAGAAACGCAGCAGCTGATTAAGCTGTATGGAGAAAATCATTTACACAATTTAATTGATTGGTTCACTAAAATTTTAAATAATGGAACTGACTAAACTTCGAGCGGATAACGTTGGCATATTGAGTTCTGGGTTATGCATGATTCATTGCATCGCAACGCCTTTTATTTTTATTGCCAGCACTTGTTCGAATACATGTTGTGAAAGTAGCCCTATATGGTGGCAACTTTTTGACTTCTTTTTTCTTGCAATATCATTTGTTGCGGTACATTTTGCTGTCAAAAAAACGAAATTAGCGTGGATTCGATATGGAATGTATGCCTCTTTTGCATTATTGCTCTTACTCGTTTTAAATAATCATTTTAGTCTCTTCGCTATACCAGAAGAAATCATTTATATCCCTGCAGCATCGCTTATTTTCTTGCATATATACAACATGAAGCACAGGAATCATTATGCATGCGAATGCGACACATGCCATTAATACAACAGTTATGGAAAAAGAAAAAATACTAAATAAAGAAACAATAGAAATGATGGGCGACAATCACGTTGCCTCTTCCATAG
>CAYFTH010000129.1:0-7710 GCA_964346075.1 uncultured Fluviicola sp.
TAGGGATAGAAATTTGGCGTTTCGAGTAAGGCTCCTATATTTTTTCGGTTTTCATCCTTTTGGCCATTCCCAAACCAGTTGAAGGTCCCTTTTTTAGGTTTAATCACTCCTAATAACATACCAAGTGTAGTCGTTTTGCCACTCCCGTTTGGCCCGAGTAATCCAAATATTTGCCCTTCTTCAACGGTTATGCTTAGATCTTTGACAGCAACGGTGTCCTTGTATTCCTTTCTAAGATGTTGCGTTGTTAATACCTCACTCATAAGAAGTTGTTTTTATAAAATTAGTATTTTCGATGAGATTACCGTAAAAAATCAAAAAGTTAGCGAACGCTCATTCCACAACTGGGTTCGAATACCTCCAAAAATGAAAGGTTGTGTAATCGTTGGTTGATTCCTGAGTGAGCGCATCTCCAAACCTGGTCGAATAAAAGCGTTAAGTCTCATTTTATACGATAATTCATAGTTCAATTCCAGCGTTCCTCTGAGGCGATTGAGTTTACCATTGCCTCCGATGCGATAACCATATTCATACGGACGATCAGTATAAGATCGATAAATATCGGCTCCGTAACTTTCGGAATCATTGGCGTCGAGACCACCTTGCTGAGCAAACATGAACGTCGCCCTTATCGAAAGGCGCGGTGTTACGAAATAGCGCGCTTCTGAAAAAGACTCTACGAAGTTCGCGCCCAGAGGGTGTGCGAGCGGTATACCCTGATTACCGTAAACGGTAGATTCATTGAGGTGGGAATAAGTGAATGGCCTTGCAAAGTTGAGTTCTGTTAACCATCTGATTTCGTGCTCGCCAAGTCGCGTTTTGGATTTTATACCAAATTGACCGCCGTATTTATTGGCCCACCACCGGGTACGATTGACCAACTCATCCAGTACGAAATCATCAATAACGAGCTGACCGTAGATCATTAGTTTCCTGAATTGGTAAGAGGTATTGATCCCAATCAATAGGCGATCTTGTGAACCAATGCTATATTCTGTGGGTCTGTAAAACAGAAAGGGGTTGAGATATTCTACTTCAAACCCTCGGTTCATCAAAGTGTCTTTAGGTGCGAATACCACCGATTCAAACAAACCGATTTTAAAATTTTGGTTGACATGAAAATCGAGCGTGTGTGTAGCTGAAAATTTGTTTTGTCGCTGATTGCCAACATCCTCGTTCAACAACTGATAACTATTAGTGAATTCAATTTTCCAAAAGCGGGTACGCAATTTAACAAATGGTCGAGGAGCTCCAAAGTCGCTTAAAAGCATTGATCGATTGCCTTCTCCAATGAACTGGTGATCGATTCCCGTCTGTACTTCAAAAAAATCCGCTGGACGATAGCTGATACGTGCACGGGGTTGAAAAATAGTAGCGGTTGCGGTATCGTTACTTCTATAAAATGAATTCTGCAAAATACTATTGAAAGGACCTGCATTAGGCGAATTGGATACAGCTCCAACGTTAAAAATTGCACGACCGCGCCATTTATTATTGAGTTGAACCGTTATTCCTGCGCCTATTGCTCCACGGAAATCTTGTACATCATTTTCAAATGCTTGACTTCCTAGTAAGTTAACCGCAGGGAACACATTTACTTCTCTGTTGTAATGTTCGGTGTTTTTAGAGTAAAGCGATATTCCGATCTGAGGGTAGCAGTATTGGACACTGGGTAATACACTCCCGTTTAAAGCAGGAAATTGGAAACGATTTTTCTCATTTAAGAATGCAGTAAACTGACAGGGATGAACAAAACCTCTCGATATCTGACCGGAAAGTGTTTTTTCTGCATTCACAGTAGTAATCGTGTCTTGTTGAGCCCAGCTCATTGGGACAAACATCAGAATTATCGCTATGGAAACCGTTAATCGCATCAAAAGTCCATATAATGATTAAAAAGGTTTGACTTTACTCCAAAAAAGATTAGACCGTGGTTGACATCACCTTCTAAAGCGCTAGTTGATTGACGATAAACCGCTTTGGCAAAAACGGTGAGCATTGTACTTTTATTCATCAAATAGCCAAGTTCTGCCGAAGTATATTTTACCGTTATTGGGGTGTTTTTAACGACGTCATTTTTTGAGGCGAACAAAGCCTCTTTGAATGGCATCATCTGGTTAGCTTCATAAAAGATATGCTTGACATTCAGGGTTATTCCTTTCCAGCGATAACCTGCGCGAATGATGAATTCCTCAAAACCGTTACCTAAAGTATGAGCAATGGGTAAGTTAAAATGCGTAAAAGCCAATCTGCGATTGCCCGATGCGTAAAGTCGTTCTGTGGCTTTGTTATACTCGATCTGCACCTTTAAATGAGGGATGGAAAAGAGATCTGAGCTTCTGTATCCGAATTGAATGCCGTATTGTTCATGCCCTATATCGCCACTCACGGCCTGCGCATAGAACATGTGGTTGGTGAAAAATCGCCAGCCAATATTAAGTCCCATGAAATTTCGGAGCCCTTTATTTTCTGAACCCACTGCTGCCGAGTTGACCCCGATAAGTGGCTGATAAAAGTAAGGACTCAATGCCTGATCACCCGTTGAATCATCACGGAGGTAGATAGAGGATTCAAATACCCCGATTGATAACGACGGAATAGGGGAGTATGTCAAGTAATGCAACCCTATTCCCTTTCTTTCAAAGGGTGGTTCCACCATATTGGTAAAGCGTTTTCTCAGGAGGTTGAGTTGCTTCCCGCGTACCCAGGAATAGTTGAGACCTGGAAATAGTTCCCAATCCACTTGAAGGCGTGTAAAATTGAATGAATTGTCTGACAACAGCATTGAACGGTGCCCCCAGCCGATGAAAGAAGGATCGTTACCAAAATGTAAGCGCAGGGATTCCAGTGGTTCAAAACGCACATAACTCATCGATGAGGCGTAATCGAAACCGTTTGTTTTAAAAGGTTTAGTCCTTCCGCCATTGGGGATGACTGCATTGGAAGTGATGTATTCCTGTCCGTTAAAGCGTTGTTCTCCTCGACTTTCAAAATAAGAGGTTCTAAAATCTGTGAACCGCGCTTGATTTTCAAAAAAGGCGGTGTAGAATGTAAATTTGCTACCTAGTTGACCTAGCGCTTGAGCACCTCTTGTGTTTCTGAATAATAATGCGCCACTTCCCTGTAATTGTTCTTGGCCAACCGATAGATGAATTAACGGATCGACGGCAAGAAAATATTCTCGTCCTTGCTGCTGAATGAAGTGTTCTTCAAATAATTTGCGAAAAATCCAGCTACGCGAGGTGTCCTTGAGAGGCGTTCTGCGATGAGCTGCTGCGTTAGTAATGGGAAAAAAACCGTTACTGATGACTTGATGGTCGCCGGATAGTATGATTTCGTCTTTTACGGAAGTACCCAAAGGAGTAAGTATACGTTCCTGAGCGGTGCTACTCAAAACAAAAAAGAACAGCAGTATGTAGATCATCCAACTTTTCATGCTGAATCTGAATTGTCAAAAACAACCGATTTCGGTACATGTTTGTTGTAGGCAATGAAGTAGGGATTCATGAGATTACTCTTGTTATAAACAAGTGGCTTTCCGTTCTCTAATGCAATGATTTCTCCACCTATTGCATTAAAGATGGCGTGACCAGCTGCTATATCCCATTCCATTGTGGGAGCAAATCGCGGATAAACATCGGCCATGCCCTTTACGAGATAAAAAAATTTCAAGGCTGATCCCATTTTAATGGATTCAAATTTATTATAGTGTTCTTCGATGCGGTGAATCAGTGATAGAATATCGCCCGTGTAGTGACTGCGCGAAGAAATAATCGTTATAGGTTTTTCAATAGGTGGTAAAGGGTTTAACTTATTCCACAGAGCAGGTTCATCGATTTCGTTGAAATTGCAAAAAAAGGCTCCAGTTGCTGGACTTCCAAAAATGATATTTTGATTAACAGGAGAAGCAATTAATCCAAAAGAAGGTTTATGATTTTCGATCAATGCGATGTTAATCACGAATTCACCGTTTCCTTTAATAAATTCCTTCGTTCCATCGAGAGGGTCGATACACCAGGATTGGTCCCACTTTTTTCGCTCTTCGAAAGGCGCTTTTTTTCTTTCTTCGCCAGTGATAGGTATATCAGTAGTTTGAAGATGTTTTCGAAGAATTTCAGAAGATGCGAAATCGGCTTCTGTTACCGGACTACCATCTGATTTTTCTGCGCGTTCAAACCCTTGTTGGTAAATATCCATGATTTTTTCTGATGCTTCAACGAGTGCTACGAGCGCTGTTTTCACCAGTTTTGAAGAGATCTTTTCAATCATGCTATTGATAAATTATTCATACCTAAAGGAGTCGATTTAAAATATACGCTTTTTTTTGAGATGATCAGAGTTGAATATAGATTTTTCCACTTAAATTGATGGTGCGACTTGCAAGGTTCTTGTGAACAAAAACGACATCGCACAATGTAACGAACAGATCATCTCCCTCCCTTTTAAGATAAAGTTCTTGATCATCGCTTTTCAATTCAAAAGGATCGCCACTTTCGTTGGTAAAGTTAAAAGAAATTTCTGCTTCAATCAGTGGGTTTTCAATATCGTCACCCACTGCCCAACCGTCACGGAGTTGATAAGAACTGGAATAATCCGGTATTGGAAGATCAAACAGCATTTCACATCTGGCGCCGGGAAAAATGACGGAAATCTCAAAAGAAGTAGAATCCCACTCTTGTTCATAGTATGGGTTGGCTGAACCAGCAGTCGCATTGTCGTAGTATGCGTCATAAACTTCCATATAGTTGTTGGGCATACTGTCGAAACAAGGCGAAGGTTTTGGTAAAATATGTACTTCATGTGATTTGACTGCATTATCTGAATTACAGTGATCGTTGCCTGAATCGACTCTGAATACATACACCCCTTCATGTCGTTTGTCTGCATGATCAACGGATATAGGATCGGGATCCATCACATTTTCAGTATTGCCAGTTGAATAGTACCAACCCGTCGAAGGAGGATAATCCCAATAATAGTCGGTGTTGACATCCGGTTCTTCGTAATATCCCACAGGAGTTAGGGTAAAAGGATCCCCTTCAACCACACTATGTGGTCCGGTAATATCAAGGTTTTCACTGCACTCGTTCTTTTGTTTACCCCAGTCTTTTAGACAAGAGCTGTGGAGCATTGTAAGTAATAACGTCACCGTTATAGACATCCCCAGGTATTTGATCCGTATCATGATAATAGTTTTTATTTCGTTAGGATTTCATGAGGTTTTTGAGGAGTGAACTCGCCCCGATTCGGAAGGTTGATGGGTGGATATAGTCTTCGCCTAAAATAGCTGAAATGGCTTCTATAAAAGTTGATGCTTGCTCCCTGGTTCTAACGCCACCACTGATTTTGAGACCGACAGTTTTCCCTGTTTTTTCCCGATGTTCTTTAATGACCTGAGCCATGATTTTAGCAGCATCTAATGAGGCCCCTGGAAATTCTTTTCCCGTTGAAGTCTTGATAAAATCAGCACCAGCTTCAACGGCGATTGATGCAGCCCGGCGAATGCGATCTTCAAGCTCGAGATACCCCGTTTCGAGAATCACCTTTAGTTGCTGGTGTTCCATGAGTCCTTTAATAGCTCTTATTTCATCGGCAACTTGCTGATTATCGTTCATGTCAAATGCGCCGAGATTCATAACGATATCGATTTCGTCAACCCCTGCTTGAAGTGCAAGTTCACATTCGTTGATACGCGTAGATAAAAAACCCTGTGAAGCTGGGAAATGGGCTCCAACAACAGCAGTTTTGATAGGTACTTTTTTCAACCGTTCGACAGCTTGTTGTCCAAAATTAGGGTAGAGGCAAACAGCAGCGACTTTAAAACCGCGCTGGTAGTAATCGATTGCCATGGCTAAAAATTGTTCAATGCGCTCTTGAGAATCAAATGCGTTTAAACTCGTAAGATCAACAAGTTTACTAATATTTTCGGGAGTTCTCATGCTCTTTTTAGTTTCCAAGTTAGTATAATTATTCAAACAAAAAAAGCCTATCCGAAGACAGGCTTTATAGTTCGTTCAAAACAATTTATTGTAATTTAAAGTTGATCGGAATACGGCAATAAGCACGAACGGGTTCACCCTGCTGTTCTGCAGGTTGCCATTTGGGCATGTCTCTAACTACGCGCTTGGCTTCTCGGTCAATTTCTTTGGAAACCCCTCGCAGGATTTCAACATCCTGGATACTGCCATCTTTGTTGACAACAAATTTGACATATACTTTGCCTTGATCTCCTAATTCCATTGCAATTTCCGGGTATTGAATGTTCTCAGTGAGAAAACGTTGCATGGCCGCCTGACCTCCAGGGAATCCAGCTTCTTTATCCGGGTAGTCAACAATAGGTGCTTCAGGTTCAGGCTCTGGTTCTTCTTCAATGTCAATTTCGGGAGTTTCCACAACAATTTCCTCGTCTTCGTCGACGTTTTCGACTTCTTGGATTTCTTCCTGGGGCGGAGGCTGCACCTCTGGTTCAGGAACTTCTTGTACCACGGGCTCCTCTTTGGGTTCTTCAATCTCCACAGCTTCCTCAGGGATCTCTTCTTTTTGTCGTTTTTCTCTTCCCGAGTTATCAACCACAACGGGCGCTCCAAATTCAAAAGACAGCGTAATCAAACTACCAACAATAAAAAAACCTAGAAATATCAAAGGCAACTTAATACGTTCATTATCAACTTGGGGATTTTTCTTATATTCCATAACCTTTTTATCTTAATTCATACAAATATCATTCCTTATCTGTAAGATGCTTTATATATCAATTTAAAAAGAACAACTCCAAAAATACAACCAATTCCATTAGCAATCAAGTCAAACGCCTCAAAATGTCTGCCCGCACTGTACAATTCCTGAAGTAATTCGATGATTGCTCCGAACAATAAACCGCCAAAAACGGCGTATCTGAACGCGTGTCGCCGCAAGTTTTTCGATTTATTCTGACGCTTGAGCCCTGTTGACCAAAATAGCGCCAGTAAAGCATACATACCAATGTGAACCATTTTGTCGAACCCTTCAAAGGGAGCCTGAGCCAATGAGAAATTATTGGAAGGCGCAAGACTCACAAAGGCGACGAGAATGGTCCAGACGAAACTCGGTAAGAGGAACCGTGCCAAAATTAAGAGCTAATCGATCAATTCTTTGTAAGCCTCGGCATCCAGCAATTCATCGAGCTCACCGGCATCACTGATCTTGATTTTGATCATCCATCCTTCGCCGTAGGGATCACTGTTCACGAGTTCAGGGCTTGCCTCAATCGCTTCATTGAATGTTGTCACTTCACCAGTGATAGGCATAAACAAGTCAGAAACTGTTTTGACGGCCTCGATGGTACCAAAAACTTCTTCCTTATCGAGTTCTTCTCCCTCAGTCTCTACTTCAACAAATACAATGTCACCAAGTTCACTCTGTGCAAAATCTGTAATGCCAATTGTCAGTGTATCACCTTCAACTTTACACCACTCGTGATCTTTGGTGTACTTTAATTTTTCAGGAATATTCATCTTTACGTTAATTTTGGTTTCAAATGTAAAATATTTCTGATAGAATGGTTTAAAAACGCGCAAAATATTAAATGAATATCCGCAACCTTCCCTCTTAAACACAAGATAAATCAGAATAGTTAAGGTTTATTTTCTTACCATCTCTTGAATAGATTGCTATTCTTTACTTTTTCGCATTGCTCCAAAAAGTAACAAAAAGATCTAGCGCTTGATAGTT
>CAYFTH010000130.1:0-7550 GCA_964346075.1 uncultured Fluviicola sp.
CGAATTATTACTTTAGCACCATCATTGAGTATTCTTGGACACATGAAAAAAATCGCCCTTAAAAAAGGAAAAGAAAATTTCCTCGAACGCAAACACCCCTGGATCTTCTCGGGAGCTATTCAAACTGCTACTGACGCTATCAAAGATGGCGAACTGGTAGAACTCACAGATTTTAAGGGCAACTTTTGTGCGATCGGATTTTTTCAACCAGATTCCATAGCAGTGCGCATCCTCACGTTCCAAGACAGACCAATCGATCAAGATTTTTGGGATGACAGAATAAAGAAAGCAGTATCCCTGAGAAGAGAACTCGGTTTGATGAGTAAAGAAAACAACATTTGTCGTCTCGTTCACGGTGAAGGAGATGAACTTACCGGATTGATCGTGGATTTTTACAATGGTGTTGCTATTCTTCAAGCTCACGCGGTTGGAATGTACAATCATCGTGAGGAGATATCAAAAAGTTTACAGAAAGTATTGGGTACGCATTTAAAAGCAATTTATTCAAAGAGTCGGGAAACATTACCTGATCGAATAGATGCAAAAGATGAATACTTGTACGGGGACTGTGAAACACCGCATATCGCCAAAGAATATGGGCATTCGTTTTCCATTGACTGGACTTCGGGACAAAAAACAGGGTTCTTCATTGATCAGCGAGAAAACAGAGCCTTGCTTGGAAGCTTTTCCAAGGGAAAGAAAGTACTCAATACGTTTTGCTATTCGGGTGGTTTCAGTATTTACGCCCTGGCTGAAGGAGCAAAAGAAGTACATTCCATTGATAGTTCGACAAAAGCAATCGAACTCGTAGAAAAGAATGTCGAGTTGTTGAAATTTGAAGGAACACATCAATCAATCGCAGCCGATGCTATTAAATACATGAATGATCTCGAGGAAAAGTTCGATGTCATCATACTAGACCCGCCTGCATTTGCAAAGCACAAAAACAAACGGCACCAGGCCATCAAAGCATATACACGATTAAATGCCAATGCGATACGACAGATCAATCCCGGCGGAACGATCTTTACTTTTTCGTGTTCTCAGGTTGTAGACCCCTATCAGTTCGAGAAAGCAGTAATCAATGCGGCGATAAAAGCAGAAAGGACAGTGCAAATCTTATATCACTTGCACCAGCCTGCGGATCATCCGATCAGTGCATTCCACCCAGAAGGAGAATACCTCAAAGGACTCATACTAAAAGTTACTTAATGTTATCGAACGCTTACGGTAAGATTCTTTCGATCAGTGCACCTTTGATGCTCGGAACGTTCATTCAGTCGATTGTGATGATCACAGATGCTTCATTTTTGAGTCGCTACTCTACAGTTAGTTTTGATGCCAGCGGTAATGCAGGCTTGATTTATGTTACTCTTTTTATGGGACTGGCAGGACTTGGTGATGCCGGACAGATCGTTATGGCACGTCGGATCGGACAAAATCTCAAGGAGAAGGTCAATGGCTTTCTACAATCAAATATGGTGACGTTACTTTTCTTCGCTGCAATCTTTTATCTACTTGTTCAATTTTTAGTTCCCAGTATGTTATTAGGTTATTCAAAATACCAGGACATCGCAAAAGAACAAGTTGATTTTCTATCCATAAGAAGTATTGGTTTTTTTGTTGGAGTCATCATGCTTTCCCTCAACGCTTTTTTTATGGCGATCGGAAAAACATGGATCATCATGTTGAGCACAGCGCTCTTTGCCGGTACCAATATCATTCTCGACAAACTCTTCATTTTCGGATTTAATGACTTTCCTGCCATGGGAATTGAAGGTGCCGCTATGGCAAGCGTCATTGCAGAGGGTGTCGCCGTTTTAGTATTGATCATTGCGCTTTTAACGAGTAAAAAACGCACAGCCTTTCAACTATTCACTGTATTAGATATTAAGATTCAACATATTAAAAGATTGCTGCACGTAGGATTTCCATTGATGATTCAAGGTTTTTTTGCACTAGCTACATGGACCGTCTTTTTCACCTGGATTGAACAGACAAGTGCTTACGATTTAACTGTTTCACAAAATATCAGAGCAGTCTATTTTTTAGCTTTTGTTCCCATCTTTGGTTTTGGAGCTACCACAAAAACGTATATCGCGCAATATATGGACCAGAAAGAGCCCAAATTAATTCCACAAACCATCAAGCGGATTCAACTCCTTACCATGTTATTCTTATTACTCTTTTTCCATGGAGCACTGCTCTACCCCGAAGCATTAATTAGTATGATCAACCCAAAAGAGGCTTATTTGAGTGACAGTGCCGATGTCCTCCGTATGGTATTTGGCTCCATATTGATTTTTGGATTTACCACTCCTTATTTCCAAACGATCAACGGTTCGGGAAACACGAGAGTAACGATGTTGATTGAAATTACAGCGATTATTTTATACATCATCTTCGCTTATCTCTTTATTAAGGTATGGCAATGGCATATTTATCCGGTCTGGAGTGTAGAATACATTTATTTTGGTGCCATCGGTTTGTTTTCCGTTTTATATTTACGTTTTTTTGACTGGCGAAAAAAAGAGTACTGATGAGTAAAGAAAAAGACTTCAAAGTTGTATTTATGGGAACACCTGAATTTGCGGTAGCCTCGCTCGACGCTATTTGTAAAGCAGGTTTTGATGTTGTAGGTGTTGTTACCGCACCAGACCGACCGGCAGGCAGAGGTCAAAAAATCAAGCAGAGTGCTGTAAAAGAATACGCAGTAGAAAAAAACTTAACTGTTTTACAACCTGAAAGCTTGAAAGACGATCAGTTTATTCAGGAACTTTCATCTTTGAATGCTGATCTGTTTGTTGTTGTCGCCTTTCGTATGTTACCCAAATCTGTGTGGCGTTTGCCGTCAAAAGGAACGATCAACCTCCATGGTTCATTACTACCCCAGTATCGCGGAGCTGCCCCCATCAATTGGGCTATAATAAACGGTGAGGAAGAAACAGGAGTCACCACCTTTTTTATCGATGAAAAGATTGATACCGGAGACATGATTGATCAACGACGTATTCATATTTCAGAAAACATGACGGCAGGAGAACTACACGACAAAATGATGCATGTCGGCGCTGACCTTCTTGTGGAGACGACCACAGCTATCAGTCAGGGAAATATCACCACAAAAAAACAAGACTATTCGTCAGATCTTAAAGCAGCGCCCAAAATTTTTCGAAACGATTGTAAAATTGATCTAACTTGTTCCATAACCAAGATTCATGATTTCATCAGAGGGTTGTCTCCCTATCCTGCCGCATGGGTTACACTATCTGGCAAAACAGATAAGAAAAAATCACTCAAAATATTTCGAAGCCACATTGAATCGTATGACAGTAATGGTTCCATCGCCTTATTTTGTGAGAACAATCTTCTTTATTTACGTTTAAAAGATGGCATTCTTCGCCTCGATGAAGTACAATTAGAGGGAAAGAAAAGGATGGAAAGCACGCAATTCCTAACAGGCTTTAAACCAGGTGAATGGGAGATCATCACAACTCGTTAAGAGTAACCTATGCGACAATCTTTAATCTATTATTTGATTACTTTTTCGTCAAAAACACGAGCAATAATGAGCTCACCCTTTTAGATGTAATTTATAAAAAAGTGGTGTTCGTCGATAAAAACTCAGGGTTTATCCCCACCCTTTGATACTGTCGTTAGAAACGAAATTTTTGAATAACCTCAAAAAACGCTGTAAAATCAACGTTTTCAGGGGTACTTTTCCACATTTTGACAGTTTTATCAACATTTAATCATTTTTTTTTGCTGAATCGCTTTGCTGTGGTGGATATTACTCTATATTTGTTCAAGTATAATTTTTTAACAAACAAAAACCAAAACTATGAACAAAGCAGAATTGATTGAAGCAATGGCTTCTGAGTCTGGATTGTCAAAAGCGGATTCTAAAAAAGCTTTAGACGCATTTATTAACGCAACAACACACACGTTGAAAAAAGGAGATCGCCTATCTTTGATCGGATTTGGATCTTTCTCTATTTCTAAGCGTTCAGCTAGAACAGGAAGAAATCCTCAAACAGGTAAAGAAATTCAAATCGCAGCGAAAAATGTTGTGAAGTTTAAAGCTGGAGCAGAACTTTCTAAGTCTGTAAACTAGTTTTAACAAACGTACTGAAGGGAGCTTTTTGCTCCCTTTTTTTTTGGTTTATACTTGAAATTTGCCTTGAGAGATGTAATAGAAGATTACAACAAGTTAAACGCATTTCAGGGCGATACCTTACTAAATGAGAGATCAATTACTTCAAGCCCTTTACACCATCATTACTGATGAAAAAGTTCAGAAGTTCGAACGAATAGCCGCTCAACGCACGAGGCACCTCACCATTGTTGTTGAGAATCTTTATCAGCAACACAATGCCAGTGCTGTCATGCGATCGTGCGATTGTTTTGGTATTCAGGACATCCATGTCATAGAAAAAAACAACACCTTCCAGGTGAACCGTGAAATCGCAATGGGTGCAGGTAAATGGGTGGATCACTATCATTATACAGATCCGCTCTACCCTACTACAGAATGCCTTGACCATCTAAAGTCTCAAGGATATCAAATTGTAGCCACTACACCGCACGAGGAAGATGTAACACTTCAGGACCTGAATATTGACCAACCTACGGCCCTACTTTTTGGGACCGAACAAGGTGGATTATCCGAGAAAGCACTAAACACGTCTGATCAGTTCGTCCGTATTCCAATGTATGGCTTTACTGAAAGTTTTAATATCTCCGTATCTGCAGCACTATGTATGCAAGCATTGCGCACGCAGTTAGAACAGCTAGCACCTCAGAACTGGCTACTCAGTAAGGACGAACAAACCGAACTGAAAATTCATTGGTGCAAAAAAATCATCAAGAACCCTGAAATTGTTGAAAAAGATTTACTCCATCGCATCGCTTCAAATCAATGGCAGTGATTCATATATAATCAAGATTCGTATTGATATTAATTGATTAAGCCACTTGTTTAGGCACTAACACGCCGAGAAGTTGGTCGATTTTTACAATGCCTTCGTTTTGACGGATTTCTATTTAAGTATTTTTTATATCTTTAACCTTACATATAATTTTTAAACAAATACAATATCATGGGAAAAGGAGATGTAAAAAGTAAAAAAGGAAAACGATTTAGAGGGTCTTATGGAAAATCTCGTCCCAAAAAGACCACTTCTTCTTACCCTGCTTCAAAGAAAGGAGAAGAACAAAAAAAAGACGAGAAGCCCGCAGCGAAGAAAAAAACAACAGCTAAAAAAGCGACAACTAAAAAGTCGACTACAACCAAAAAGTCTACAGCGAAAAAGACAACAGCGAAAAAGGCGACGAAATCTACGACCGCTAAAAAATCTACAACTGCTAAAAAGTCCACAAGCACGAAGAAAAAAGCAGATAGTGCAGCAACTAAGGACGATAAAAAAGAAGAAGAAAAGAAGGAAGAGAAATAACCAAGAAAAGGCCGAATTCAATTTCGGCTTTTTTATTTCCTCAAATGTTAAGAATTTGGTAAAGTAGTAATCCGATCATATTGAATACAATTTACCATATTTGTTAACCATTTATAATTACAACCAGATAATACAAAAAGATATGAAACATAACTTTGGTGCAGGTCCTTGTATTTTGCCTCAGGAAGTATTCAAAGAAGCTGCAAACGGTGTCCTAGATTTTAATGGACTTTCTATTTTAGAAATTTCTCACAGGAGTCCGGATTTTGTCAACGTTATGCAGGAAGCGCGTGACAATGTCAAAAAAGCGCTCAACGTTCCTGACAATTACACCGTTCTCTTTTTACAAGGAGGAGCAAGTCTTGGATTCTTGATTGCAGCTATGAATTTAGCGGGTCAACATAAAAAAGCAGGTTATATTAATACGGGATCGTGGTCGACAAAAGCCATGAAAGAAGCCGAAAATGCAGGTTTAGAAGTTGTAGAAGTGGCATCGTCAAAAGATATTGATTTCAGCTATATCCCAGATCTTATTGAGACACCTCAGGATATTGATTTCCTGCATTTCACTTCAAATAATACGATTTCTGGGACACAGTTTAAATCTTTTCCGAAAACTAATGTTCCGCTCGTTTGTGATATGTCTTCAGATATTTTTTCAAAAGAAATAGATGTTTCACAATTTGACCTCATTTATGCAGGTGCTCAAAAAAACCTGGGTCCTGCCGGAGCTACTCTTTACATTGTAAAAGATGAAGTACTCGGCAATTCTAGTCTGGAAAACATTCCGACCTATTTAGATTTGGAAACGCACGCCAAAAAAGACAGCATGTTTAATACACCTCCTGTATTTTCAGTTTACGTATCCAATCTTAACCTTAAACACCTTTTAGAAAATGGAGGTGTGCCAGCAAAAGAAAAAGAAAACAATGCCAAGGCTAAACTTTTATATGACGAGATTGATCGCAATCCACTTTTCGAAGGAACGACAGCGGAAAAAGATCGTTCTACGATGAACGTAACTTTCCGCCTCACTGACGAAAGTAAAAAAGAAGAATTTGATCGCATGTGGGATGATGCAAACATCGTTGGACTCAAAGGACATCGATCTGTTGGTGGTTATCGGGCTTCTATGTACAATGCCCTCCCAATAGAAAGTGTCGAGGTCTTGGTAGATCTTTTAAAATCACTCAAATAAAGCACAATGAAAATATTAGCAAACGACGGAATTTCCGCTGAAGGAATCGAAAAACTCGAATCAAATGGTTTTGAAGTCTCCACGGATAAAGTTCCACAAGAGGCACTTATTGAAGCGATAAACAAAGAAAATTACGTAGGATTATTAGTACGCTCGGCCACTACTGTGCGTAAGGATCTCATTGATCAGTGTCCCAATCTTAAATTTATCGGCCGTGGCGGAGTCGGCATGGATAATATTGATGTTGATTATGCAAGAGATAAAGGAATTACCGTAGAAAACACGCCCGCTGCATCGTCTCAGTCGGTAGCAGAATTGGTCATGGGTAACCTTTTTACGGTTGCCAGAACAACTTTTGATGCCTTCAAAGAAATGCCACAACAAGGAAATAGTGCATTTAAGCAACTCAAGAAGAAATATGCTAAAGGTGTTGAATTGCGAGGAAAAACACTTTTAATTGTTGGTTTTGGGCGAATTGGACAAAGTCTGGCTCAATATGCACTTGGTGCAGGTATGAAAGTAAAAGCTGTCAACCGGAAGGCAGAAACAATCAATATACCTTTAGAAATAGAAGGTATAGGGACTGTGAACAGTGAGGTTATGGCAGTAAATGACTTAAATCAAGTAATTGGAAGTGCAGATTTTATTTCCCTACACGTACCGAAACAAGCTGATGGTAGCGCTGTCATTTCGAAAAATGAATTCGCTAAAATGAAAGACGGTGTCCGTTTAGTTAATGCTGCTCGAGGTGGCGTGGTCAACGAAGACGATCTGCTGGAAGCGTTAAATTCTGGAAAAGTAGCTGCCGCAGCACTTGATGTTTACGATAACGAGCCTTCTCCCAGAAAAGACCTACTAGAGCACGAAGCCGTTGCCTGTACACCGCATATTGGTGCTGC
>CAYFTH010000131.1:0-7459 GCA_964346075.1 uncultured Fluviicola sp.
CAGTACAGTTACTATGCCGCTGATATGAATGCGGGTTCTACATTTTTAGATCCATCTCAGCTTTATGTGAATCCCGTGAACTGTTTTATTTTCAACCCTGAAGAATATGATCATCAAATTGATGTTCAGCTCAATATCCCCGAACACTGGAAAGTGGCTCATCCTCTTCAATGCGAACAACACCGATTTTCTGCGCGCAATTACGATGAATTGGCTGATAGCCCGTTTATTTGCTCAGCAAATCTGCAACATTCGAGTTATGAAGTAGAAGGAGTTGTTTTTCATTTGTGGTTCAATGGAATCGTGAAGCCACAATGGGGTAAAATTATTCCGGATTTTGAAAAATTCACCCGCAAACAACTGGATAAATTCCTGGAGTTTCCTGTCGAAGAATATCACTTTTTGTATCAAATTTTACCGTACAAGACCTATCATGGAGTAGAACATGAAAAATGTACGGTCATTACGATTGGACCGAGCTACTCTGTATTTAATGAGCTCTACACCGAATTTTTGGGAGTGAGCTCGCATGAACTTTATCATACCTGGAATGTAAAATCTATTCGTCCTAAAGATATGATGCCGTATGATTTTACCCGGGAGAACTTCTCTAAACTGGGATATATCGCTGAAGGAATCACTACCTATATGGGGGATTTGATGCTGTATAAGTCTGGTGTCTTCTCACTGCGGCAATACATTAAAGAAATGAATGCGCAATTGCAGCGGCATTTCGATAACTTCGGACGTTTTAATTATTCAGTAGCTGAATCTTCCTGGGATACCTGGCTGGATGGTTACGAATTGGGAGCCCCGGGGCGCAAAGTATCGATTTATACAGAAGGATGTTTGTTGGCGTTTATCGCTGACGTGCTCATCTTAAGGGCGACGAGTAACAAGAAAAACCTGGATGAAGTGATGAAAAGCCTGTACTATGAATTTGGTAAGAAAGGGATCGGTATCACCGAAAAAGATTACCAGCATGCACTCGAAAATGTTTCAGGGATTTCTTTTCAGTGGTTTTTTGACGATTATGTGCATGGGACAAAGGCGTATAATGCGCTCCTTGTGGACTGTTTTGAACATATTGGTTTAGATTTGAGACACGAACCTGTGAATGATGCCGCTGCCGCTCAATTGGGTGTGAAATGCTCGAGGAACGATGGTAAAACTGTTGTTCGTGCGCTCTATCCGGGCGGCCCTATGGATTTAGCGGGTATCATGCTGGATGATGAGATTATAGCTATTAATGATATCGCGATACGCGATGATTTTGATCGCTGGGTAGCCTATTTTGATAACGATGAAAAGGAAGTGATAGTTCAACGGAAAGGCAAGATAGTGCGCAGTATTATCCCTCAAACGAATCGCCCTTTCTTTCAGCGGTATTACCTCGTGCCTTTTGAAAATCCTGATAAACTACAAATTCATGCTTTCGATGGGTGGAGAAGCGCAGAACTCGGAGATAGAGGGCATGCTAAGATAGCTCTTGATGCATGAGTGCGTGGAGGTCATCGAATGATTGTTGATTTTGATTGGCGTGAATCGTAATGCGAATACTGCTTTCTCCATCTGGAACAGTGGGAGGGTAAATGATTTTGAGCCCAATCTTGTGTTCGTGGGCGCGCTGCTCAAGAGCTGTCAGTTTTTCAATGGAGGAGCATCGCACCATTTTAATGGGGGATGACGCCTCACTGGAAATGTCGAATGCTTTGAATTTTTGGTTAAAATAAGTAATGTTAGTTTGCAACAGTTTCTGTCGTTCGTTAAAATCGATTGCTTTCCAAATATCCAGCGTTCGTCTGACGATGCGCTCAGGCAGCGCAGTGGTGTAAATAAAGGGGCGCGAGAAATTGATCAAGTAATCAATCGTCGACTGATTCCCGATAACAAAGGCTCCGTGTGACCCAAAAGCTTTGCCTAACGTAAAAATCCGCAGGAAAGGCTGGATGTTCAACTGTTGGCAGTATCCGGCTCCATTTTCGCCTGTTATACCGCCGCTATGGGCTTCATCGACAATCAGGTGTGCCTCGTAAGAGTGGCATAATCGATTTATGGATGTAAGCGCTCCAAATGTACCATCCATTGAAAAGAGTCCTTCCGTTATTACAAAACAGCGTTGATGCTGATATTGATCTAATTTTTTTTCGAGATCATCAACATTATTGTGTTTAAATTTGATGCTCTTGGCGAGACTAAGTCGAATTCCATCTTTGATACTGGCATGTGAACGTTCGTCAAAAAGCAGGATGTCACCTCGTTGCGGAAGACACGATAATACGCCTAGGTTGGCGGTATATCCACTATTGAAGAGTAGTGCGGATGCTTCATCGAATCGATCGGCTAAAAGTTGCTCTAACTGGAGGTGGGCAGGGGTTGTGCCTGCAATTAAGCGAGAGCTTCCCGGAGATGCAGCGATACTTTCGGGAGTCGAATAATCAGCGAGTGATAAATAATCATTTGAAAAAAAATCTGCGAACCCCTCATAAGTTCGCAGACTTCTAATTGTATTATTTTTTTTTCGCTGTTCGAGCTTTTCTTCTAAATAGTTGTTCATGAAGAAGTCAAACTGATTATTTCACGTTCACAACCCTTCGAGGTTCAGCTTTTTTGGGGTTCTTCCGCGCCTCTGCTAACTGCTTTTCGCGTTCAGCTGCTTTCTTTTTCTTTTCTTCAATAATCGTGTCGGGTTTACTTTCCGGGCGAGGTCCTTCCTTAAAAGGTGCTTTGGGACGTAACCCAAGTATCTCAAATAATTCCTGATCCTCATTGAATTCTGGATTCGGCGTGGTCAACAACTTGTCTCCGGCAAAGATAGAACTAGCACCTGCCATGAAACACAATGCTTGTCCTTCTTTCGACATCGAAGTTCGACCAGCAGATAAGCGGACAATCGATTCTGGAAAAACAATGCGCGTCGTAGCAATCATTCGTACCATATCCCAAATTTCGACCGGTTTTTGCTCTTCCATGGGCGTTCCCTCCACAGGTACGAGCGCGTTAATGGGAATCGAAGCAGGTGGTTCTTCCATCTTGATATAGGAAAGTAATAAACCAATACGGTCTTCTACACTTTCACCCATTCCTATGATTCCACCTGAACAAACCGATATTCCTGCATTTTTTGCACTATTGATTGTGTTCAGGCGATCTTGATATTCGCGCGTCGAAATGATGTCATCATAATAATCTTCACTTGTATCGAGATTGTGATTATAGGCGAACAAACCAGCATTCTTTAAGCGTTCTGCCTGTTTGTCAGTCATCATACCCAGCGTACAGCAAACTTCCATGTCGAGATTGTTTACAGCTTGAACCATTTCAATCACGTTATCAAAATCGCGATTGTCACGAATATTTCTCCAGGCTGCCCCCATACATAGTCGCGATGAACCATTAGCTTTGGCATTTTTTGCTTGTTCGACCACCGTATCTACACTCATGAGCTTGTGCGTATCCACATCCGTGTGATAGCGTGCAGCCTGCGGACAGTAACCGCAATCTTCCGGACACCCCCCCGTTTTAATACTGAGGAGAGAAGACATTTGCACTTCATTCGGATCATGGTTTTCGCGATGAACCGTAGCAGCCTTGTACATGAGTTCTAACAATGGAGTATTGTGGAGCTCCAGAATAGCGTCTTTGGTTGTGTATGCTGGGTTTACTTTCATATCTTGTTATTTTACTTGTCAACAAATATAATTACTGTACGTATTCGAGCTACTTTTTTAGTGAAAAATCTTACCATCTGCTATTATAAATACACTTGAACGCCTAAACGAAAACCAATAGCATAAGGATTACGAATAAAAGGAGATTGTTCGTCATAATTATTGGTGAGCTGATAACGACCTTCCGCAATGGCAAAAATACCGTAATTCTCATTGAAGGCGATTCGCGTTCCTGCAGAGGCCATAGCATCAATGACAAACAAATTAAAACCTTCGCGTTCAATAAATACTTCTTCATTTTCTTGATTGTTGATATCAAGTGTTGTAACCTTTCTTTCGCGTGAAATAAAAGCTTTAGGCATAAGACCAATACCACCATAAAAAGAGAGTTCATCACCATGTTGAAAAGCCAGCCTTATCGGAAAGGACAAGTGACGATAGGTGTTCGAGTAACGAAATATGCTATCTTGATTTTCTGACTGAAAGGAATATCTTTCGCGGTTGCGCATGTATCCCATGCCTAATTCGAGAAGAATATGATCGGCTATGGCACTGCGAATTCCGGCTTCAAAAGATGTTACCCAGTCGCCGACTTCATCAGCGCGATAATCGATGGGTTCTCCAAACAAACCTTCATTTTCGCGCAATGTGCGATAAGTAAAGGCAGGTGTAAACCCGGCATAAACTTCCAGCTCAGGAGCAACATAAGCTTTTTCGGGCTGATCTTTGGTTGCTGCTTCTGGAGGATTATCTGTGATGATTTGTCCGCTTGCGAAGCTTGATAAAAATGACAACATCAGATAAATTAAAAGGTTTAAAAAAATATTTTTCATAAATGCGAATATTGTTCGACTAAAACTCTTATTTTTAGCTAACGAAATTACATATTAATATAATTACAAATTTACGATTATGTCGAAAAAGACAGCCAAAAAGAAAACATCCTGGATCAAACGTATTTTTAAATACATTGGAATTCTTCTCGTTTTGCTCATCGCAGCAATCATATTGATTCCGGTCTTTTTTAAAGATGAGTTGAAAGATCTTGCCTTAGATGAGGCCAATAAAATGCTCAAGACTACCGTTGAAGTCGATGATTTTGATTTAACGTTTTTCTCGACTTTTCCCGATATGACATTATCTTTTGATGGTGTGCGCATGACGGGTCAGGATGAATTTAAAGGTGTAAAACTTGTTGATCTAAAACGATTTGAAGCTGAACTTGGTTTTTGGAGTGTTATCGACATGGCAGATATTGAAATCCGTTCGGTAAAATTAATTGAGCCACAAATTCATGTGAAAGTATTGCCCAACGGGTTAGCGAATTACGACATCATGAAATCTACTGAAGAACTCGCCGAAGAGGAGGTGGATACGACTGAATCAACATTCAAGCTGGGTCTGAATCACTACGAGATTCAAAAAGGACAAATCGTTTATGAAGACCAATTGACACCTATGTATGCCAAAATTGTCAATCTGAACCATGAAGGAAATGGTGATCTCACTGCAGATGTAATAGACTTTTCAACGAAAACTTCAATGGATGCATTGACATATTCTATGGATGGTGTCGATTATCTTTCGGCTGTAAAAACAGACCTTGATATGGATCTTAAGATGGCTTTCACAGATGAGAGCAGCCGCTTTGAACTACAGGAGAATAAACTGTCCTTAAACGCGCTCGACCTTTCTTTTGATGGGTATTATGAAATGTTTGAAGGATATGATGATATGGATCTCACCTTGAATGCGGATCAGACGAGCTTCAAAGATCTACTCTCGCTCATTCCTGCATTCTACCACACGGGATATGAAAGTATGGTTGCTGACGGTGCCATGAGCCTGAATGGTTTCGTGAAAGGTCGCTTAGATGCTTCTAACCTGCCAGCATTTGAGGTAGGAACGAAAATTACGAATGCACAAATTAATTATCCTGACATGCCTTCCTCTATTGATAATATAGCGGTTGTTGCAGGAGCTACTTTTCCAGGTGGGTCAAGTATGGATGCCATTGCTGTCAATATCGATCAATTCAAAGCGGCTTTTGTGGGGAATACCATTGATGCGAATTTTTACATGAAACACCCCATGACTGATCCTTATATGAAATCAAAGTTACTGGCGAATGTTGATTTGTCGACCCTTGGAAAAGTTATTCCGCTGGCGGAAAATGAGACCTATAATGGTAAGTTGACATCTGATATACAGGTTGAAGGAAGACTTTCAACACTGGAAAAAGAAGCGTATGAAAAATTCGATGCTTCGGGATCATTGCGCCTCGAACAGTTCAAGTATGCATCGAAAGACCTTCCCGCGCCGGTGGATGTCGAAGCTATGCTGTTTGAATTTTCACCAAAACGACTTCATTTGGCGAACATGAATGGATCAATGGGAGCGACCGATTTTAAAATGAACGGAGATGTTGAAAATTATATGGCCTACGCATTTAATGAAGGTGATTTGCGCGGTGCATTCAACTATCATTCGAATGTTTTAAATATCGATGAGTTGATGCCAGCTTCAGAGGAAGATACTGAAACGGCTGCTTCCTCAACGAATACAGATACAACGGCAACAAGCAATGAAAGTGAACAGCCGGTTTTGGTTCCCGCCAACATTGATTTTGTAATGAATACTACAGTGAATGAGCTTGTTTACGACGGAATGGATATCAAAAAGATTAAAGGTACCGTATATCTTCGAAATGAGGAAGCTGTATTGGAACAGTTGACCATGAATGCCATGGGCGGAAAAGTCGGGCTGAACGGAAAATACAACACGCAGGATCATCAGCAGGCTAAAATGGACTTCGCTTACAGTTTGGATCAAGTGAATATTCAAGACTTGGCTGAACATTTTAATACGATTGATAAGCTTGCACCCATTGCGAAATATGCACGGGGTAAAATTAGTTCTGACTTTTCGATGAACACAGATTTACAGCCCAGTTTTGAACCCGTGTACAATTCACTAACAGGAGACGGGAATTTGATGGCGAGCAAAGTCATGATCGAAGATTTTAAACCACTCGAAAAATTGGCTTCAGCTACGAAAATGCAGCAATTGAGTGATCAGACATTAAAGGATGTACGTACGCGATTTGAATTTAAAGATGGAAAGGTGGAAGTAAAGCCCTTTGATGTTAAGTTTTCGGATAAGATTAAGACCAACATCAGTGGGACAACCTCTTTTAATCAGGAAATTGATTATAAGCTGTTGATGAATATTCCAAAGGAAGAAATTCCTGGAGAAGTACTTGATTTGGCCAAGAAAGCGATTGAAAAAGCTAAAAATATTCCAGGATTTAAAATGAAGGAGTTGCCGGCTGAAATACCAGTAACTGCATTCGTAACGAACACTGTTCAGGATCCCAAGATCAAGACGAACATGAAGGAGAAAATCATGGAAATGGCAGGTGATGTTAAGGGGAATGTCGAGGAAATGATCAAAGATAAAGTAGATGAGGCGAAAGACTCGGTAAAAGAAATCGTCGATGACAAAGTAGAAGAAGGAAAAGCTGAATTGGAAAAGCGGAAGCAAAAGATTTTAGCCGACGCTCAGAAAAAGGCCGATAAAATTAAACAAGAAGGCAAAAACCTGGCCGATAAAACACGCAAAGAAGGCGATAAAAATGCACAGCGCGTAATAGATGAGGCAGGAAATAACCCCTTGAAGAAAAAGGCTGCAGAGGTATCTGCTAAAAAAATCCGTAAAGAGGCAGAGGAGAAGGCTCAGAAAATAGAGAATGAAGCGAACCAAAAAGCTGACGATGTCATGAAAGCCGC
>CAYFTH010000132.1:0-7300 GCA_964346075.1 uncultured Fluviicola sp.
TCGGCAGAACGGGACGAGCAGGATCAGAAGGAACAGCCATTGCTTTTTGTGATGCTACAGAGAAACCGTATCTGAAAAGTATCGAAAAGCTGATTAAAAAGAAAATAAAAGTAATTGACGAACACCCTTTTCCACTTGTAGATGTCGACGCCACTATTCCAAAAAAAACGGGAAGACCTGCGCAGCACCGAAATAAAAAACACCGCTCTAAGAAACCGCAGCACCGTCGGAATTAGTGATTAATACATTTGTTGAATCAATTATAGAAACGAACACATTAAAGACCGTCCCTGTTGGGATGGTCTTTTTTCATTAATAAACGCGACAAAATACTTGGAGAGGAACACAACCTCTTTTCGCACCTTTAACAATCAGAAAAAAGCCACATAGCCAAAATGAACTTTACCGTCGCGGATTAACAGAGGATTGTCAAACTGCTGACCGATCGCATACGAAATTGAAAAAATACCAAGGTTCGTCCCAAAACTGAATCCAGCTCCAAAACCAAATGGCGTATCCTTTTCATAGTCAACTGAAGCATTTTCATAAATAGTCTGATCAAAAAAGGCGAAGGCATGTGAATTTCGGTCAACTAAAAATCGGTATTCTATGGTAAACGTTGATAAAGTGGTAGCGCGCAGTTCTTCCTCGTTAAAACCTCGCTGCGTTTTCAACCCTCCAAATCGCAGTGCTTCATTTTTAAAAATTTCTGGTGCGTAATAAGCACGCGTCGTATTGGCCAGATGCAGCACATGTCGCTGAAAAAAGGGAATGTACGCAGCTACATTTAATGTCGTAGAAAAAGTGGTTGTAACGGCAGTAGAATCTACACCTTCCCTAAGGCGCTCACGTCGTCCAAGGCCTCCCTGGACATCCAGTTCAAAACCTCTTGAAGGGTTCGGCAGATAATCGAGCTGTCTGCGATATAACCCCAGACCGTAACGGTTCGTGCTCACGGAAGAAAAGTCGTCATCTAAAAAACTGTTGTCGGAAGCACCACTGAGCAAGTTCGAATTATCCGATTCATAAAAAATTTTGACGTAATTACCGCCAGGTAAAAAATATTGAATACCCAGATTCAAACGAGTTGATAGAAAAGAGCTGTCTTGTTTATACAATTTGAACTCACTGTCGATACCAAAAGGTGTATTGAACAAAAACGGAAAAGCAAATTTCATTTCGAGATCCTGCGTGGTGGGCTGTAAACTTCTCCAATTGATATCCAATACTTCACCGCGATGCAAGACATTTTGTAATTTTAACCGAACATCGCCCGTAATCGTATTTTCATTGGTGACGGGATCGGGCTGCAGACCCACGATTCCATTTACAAGGCTGACGGGATTACTCTCCAGGTAAATAAACAATTCCACACCTTCTGGAGTGAATAACAATTCATGCTTCCGTATTTCTTCCAGAAATTGAATTTGCTCCAGGCGCAGACTGATTCTCGTAAATTTTTTCTGATCGTATAAATCTCCTTCTTGTATGGCAATAGCATTCGTTAAAAACTTTTTACGCACTTCCGTGGATCCTTTAATATGAATCTCTTTTACTTGGACTAAGGGCCCTTTTTCAATCATCAAATTAACGATCGACTGTTCCGCAGTAATTTGCTCCACTGAGAAATAAACACGGGCAAAAGGGTAACCATGTGTAAGCAAGTGATCCCCCACATCTTTTAAAATTTCACCGACTGCATTTGCCGAAAAATTCGTACGCCTGAGCATGCGTTCATTGACTCCTGGAATACGTTGTACGATACTGCGCATAGAATCGGGTACATGGACGTCAATTGACTCAAATTCCGGTCCTTTAAAATAACTAACCTTCACCGTATCTGCTAACCATTGAATAAGATCGATGTTTGCTAAAACAAAACCCTTTCGAACGTGGCGTAACCTTTTACGCTCCAAAAATTCCAATACACTCAGGCTATCGTCAAAGGTTTTTCCGCTCCAGCGCTCTTCTTCGGGAAAATCATGTTCTGTAAATGACAGTATATATTCTTCCTGTGCCTTGGATACGAAAGCAATAAATAGAACTATAGAAAAGAATATACGTACCATTACGAAGTTGTTAACGCATACAAATAACGAATATTTAAAAGACCTGGTTTCAAATTTGATCGAAGAATTTTCTTCTAGTTAATTGATATTCCATATATTTACCTCATCAAACAAACAACAAAACAGTAAAAAGCTATGAAAAAACTTATGCCCTGGGCACTTGTCGGATTATTTTTTATCTCTTTAGCATCTTGTGGATCATCAAAAGCACATTGTGATGCCTACAGCGACAATTCAACAGAAATCGAACAAAACGATCTCGCTCAGCGCTAAAGCTGACATACATAAATTTATATTATAAATAGGTGCTCGATGGGCATCTATTTTTTGTTTAATAGCAGGTCTATATCTTCCATTAGTTCATTCACTTCGGTAATACTTGTCCCGTCGTAATAACCGCGAATCCGCAATTCCCGATCAACTAGAACGAAGTTATTCGTGTGAATAAAGTCAGATCCTGCGTCTCCCAAATTAGCTGCTTCGGCAGGCTTCAATACAAAAAATGATTTGCGGGCCAAATCGTACAACGCTTCTTTTTCACCTGTTAAAAAATGCCATTGACCATCAACAGCTCCGTGTTTTTGCGCATAAGCTTTCATCACTTCAACTGTATCTATCGCTGGATTTACTGTAAAACTGAGAATCTTAAGTTCGTCATTGTCTCTAAATCGTTGTTGTACGCGCGTCATCTGCTCCGTCATTTTCGGGCAAATCGTTCCACATGTCGTAAAAAAATATTCCACAACAAAAATCTTTCCTTTTACCATTTCGCGAGTGATGGTTTCATCATTTTGATTTTGAAAAGCAAAAGAACCTATACGATGACCTATTCCTACCTCTAATAAATCTGGATTCACCATATCTGATTTGAGGTCTTTTGGCTGAATAACAGGCAACTGCTTTTCTTCAAGTTGAGATTTTGAAAGTATATAAGCAATGATAATTCCAACGACAACAATTCCAACGACAGCAAATAAACGCATAACCTTCCTTTTCATACAAATTTACTCAAAATGCAGCGTTTATCCTTACTTGAACGACAATCAGAACTGCTTTATGCTACATTCATTACACTTCTAGCAATAATTTTATATCTTCGATCTATCAAATATTAAAATCATGAATTCATCCATCCTCTCATTTCTGAGCGTTTTAATTGCTTTGACTTCCTTTAGTCAGAAAAATCATGTTGCACCGGTAACCGATACGTCAATCACATCCGAACACACAACGCAAATTCAGGGAAAAAGTATTCAATATAAGGCAGAAATTGGAAACCAACCTGTCTGGGATAAAGAAGGTGCTCCAATAGCCACCCTGAATTATACTTACTACCGGCGTACCAATGATAAAAACTCCAAAAAACGACCGCTATTGATTTCATTTAACGGAGGTCCTGGATCAGCCTCTGTATGGATGCATATGGCCTACTCTGGCCCAAAACTTCTTAATATCGATAAGGAAGGATTTCCTGTGCAACCATACGGAATCAAAGATAATCCGCACTCTGTTCTCGATGTTGCTGATATTCTATTCGTTAATCCGGTAAATACAGGGTTTTCCAGAACAATCCCTATGTCCGGAAAAGAGGTGGATCGGGATCACTTTTTTGGAATCAATGCGGACATCAGTTACCTCGCAGAGTGGCTCAACACCTTTGTTTCGCGTCATGACCGTTGGCGCTCACCGAAATATTTAATCGGTGAAAGTTATGGAGGAACGCGCGTAGCTGGATTGGCTCTGGCATTACAAGAGCAACAATGGATGTACCTCAACGGTGTCATCATGGTTTCTCCGGCAGACTATAAAGTTTTTAATTCAGATACACCAATCTCCTCCGCAATGAAATTCCCTTATTATTGTGCTACCGCTAAATATTACGAGCTGCTAGACAGCAAATATCAAGAAAAAGAGCTAGAGCCTTTTTTAGCAGCAGTAGAACAATTTACACTCGATGAACTTATTCCTGCACTTGCCAGGGGAGCTCATTTGAACAACGAACAGAAACGCACCATCGCGAAAAAAATGGCCGGCTACTGCGGATTATCTGCTGAAGAAATCATGAGTTATAACCTGGCGATACCCGAAAATTATTTTTGGAAAACAATTGTGCGCGATGAACATGAAAAAACTGTAGGTCGCTTAGACTCCCGTTATTTGGGTGTTGATAAAACGCTTGGAGGTGATCGCCCAGACTACAACGCTGAACTGAGCTCTTGGCTACATTCTTTTACACCGGCCATCAATTATTATCTGCGGGAAGAACTCGGATTTAAAACAGACCTCAAATATAACATGTTTGGATCCGTTCATCCATGGGATCGACGCAACGACAATACCCGGGATAATTTGCGGAAAGCAATGGCGCAAAACCCTTATCTCAATGTACTTTATCAAGCGGGCTACTATGATGGGGCAACAACATACTTTAATACCAAGTACAGCATGTGGCAATTAGACCCCTCAGGAACCATGAAAGACCGCCTTCACTTTAAAGGATATGAGAGCGGTCACATGATGTATTTGCGTGATGAAGATCTGGGTCAGGCTACAAAAGATTTACGCACCTTCATTTTATCCACGATCAATTCTGGCAAAGCAGCAACGTATCGTAAATAACTATTTGAAGGAGAGCATATCTGCTCTTGCAAACTTATAAATTACGGTTTAGACATCTTCATCGAGTAGCTCTTCCTCGGTATCGGAAGCCGTATTCCCCTTGAATAAAAATGATAAGAGCGAAACCAATATCCCCAGACCTATCAGATGTATCGTAAAGGGCCAGTGCAAAAACTTGAACATGAGCCCGGCAAAAACGAGCATCATGCCCAGATAAAATATCAGCGACTGCGCGCGGTTTGTTTTTTTCTTATTGCGGTCAAAAAAACTGGATAACAACGAAAAGACAAACCCAAGAATACCGAGTGTCAATACGCCAAAATAAAAAACAGCAAAAGTAGGCAAAGGTATCGGGGGAAAACCAGTTGACAAATAAACCAGGCTTATCAGCGAACCAAAAAATGCCAATAAGCTCAGTTTTCCCCACATATATCTATTTATTTGAGTGTAAAGGTGTCCTTACCAATCAGTGCCCCATCTGCAAAGACGCGTACATCGTAGTTACCACTAGGTATTTCCTTTTCCTTTAAATTATGTACAATCGTCATGTCCAATTGCTGTCCCTGATAATTAATTTCTCGTTTGTCCGTGAATACAATTTCCTTACCTGAAATATTGACCACATTATTCGGTCGAGAAACCAACACCTGTCCGTTGGGATCGATAATTTGCATGTAAACCATTTTATCTCCTGTATTAGCGATTTTATTTTCCCCGATGGTAAACGTACATGACAACACATCTGCTCTTCCGGCACGATTTACGCTGTGAGTATTACCAGTTATTCGGTAACGCAACGCTTCGGAATTAAAATTAAACGCATTGAGCTTGGCCCCTTTAGCCAGTAAATTTGCACTCTGTTCAGCTTGTTCCTTTAATTGATCCCGTTCGCTCTGAGTTTCAGATAATTCGCTATTTGTTTCATCCAGACGACTCGTCAAGTTGATATTGAGCGTGTTCAAGGAGTCGATTGTATGTATATAGCGTTTCATAATATTGCGCAGTTGCTCATTTCTTTTCTTATACTTATTAACCTCGCGATAGCTGCGGATTTTTTGATTTTTTAGATCTGCCAGTAAATTGCTAATACTGTCTTTTTGAACCTGGAGGCTGTCTGCTCGCGAGGCATCTTTTTCAATCAACTTATCATAAGTATCCAACATCTGCTGGAAGTCTTGTTTGAGATCCATCGTGGCTCCGTCAATGTAACCCGACAAAGCCTTGTTCATCTCTCCCATTTCTTTTTCCAGCTGTTTGTTGGTCGTACGGCAATTTTCGTAAGCTTTCGACTCGTTCGCGTACATCCACCCCAGTGCACCAGCACCCAACAGTGCAATGATGGTAATTAAAATCCACGCTCCCGCATTTGACTTTTTCTTGTTTGATTGCGTCTCCTCGTCTGCCATAATTCTTCTTTGTTGCTAATTTAAGAAAATAAAGTATTCTATTCTTTCTAGTAACGCGCGATTAAGCTCCATATTCCATGAGGTAAGCTTTTAAAAATGCATTGATGTCGCCATCCATGACCGCATCGACATTTCCCGTCTCGTAATTGGTGCGCACATCTTTCACCAATTTATAGGGGTGCATGACGTAATTGCGAATCTGAGATCCCCATTCGATCTTTTTCTTTTCCGACTCTATTTCTGCGCGTTTTTCCATGCGATTGCGCAATTCGAGTTCATAGAGCTGTGATTTCAACAACTGCATTGCTTTTTCCTTATTGCCCAATTGTGAGCGCGATTCTGAGTTTTCTATCACAATTCCGGTCGGCTCGTGTCTTAATCGGACGGCTGTTTCAACTTTGTTCACATTTTGCCCCCCTTTTCCGCCTGAACGAAACGTTTCGTAGGATATATCTGCCGGATTAATATTAATTTCAATTGAATCATCCACCAGTGGGTAAACATACACGGAAGCAAATGAAGTATGTCTTTTCGCATTCGAATCGAACGGTGAGATACGTACCAACCGGTGGACACCATTTTCTCCTTTGAGGTAGCCAAAAGCAAAATCTCCGTCAAATTCAATGGTGACGGTTTTAATACCTGCGACATCACCTTCCTGGTAGTTTAGTTCTTTTAATTTGTAGCCATTTTTCTCTCCCCACATGGTGTACATCCGCAGTAGCATATTGGCCCAATCACAACTTTCCGTTCCGCCAGCGCCCGCAGTAATTTGCAATACAGCATTCAGGCTATCTTCCTCACCGGAAAGCATGTTTTTCAATTCGAGTTCTTCAATCGCCTCCAGCATTTGTATGTAGAGCGCTTCAATTTCTTCCTCAGAGCCTGACCCATCGTTATAAAAGTCGATCAGTACCTCAAGATCTTCTAATTGTTGCTGAAGCTGTTCGCACGCCTCCACCCAATATTTGAGTTGGCGCGTTTTTTTAAGTAACACCTCCGCTTTCTTCGGATCATCCCAAAACGTAGGGTCCTGGGCGGCCAATTCATTCTCCTGAATTTTTACTTTTTTCGTTTCAATATCCAAATAGCCTACCAAGTCGGTAACGCGCTGCTGTAACGATTTGAATTGCTCTGAGTTCACCATGGCTGCAAAGTTAAACAAATGATAATAATTGATTCGTGAAAAATACTATTTCAATTGTT
>CAYFTH010000133.1:0-7233 GCA_964346075.1 uncultured Fluviicola sp.
AAAGATCTAGCGCTTAATAGTTGATCTCGTTTGCACTCCTGAAAATTGATGATGGCGATGATCTCCTCCGACAGGCTCCGGAGCTTTCACCATCATTAACAATTTCCAGTTCGTTGCTCCTTCGATCAACGATAATGCGCTTAATTCAACCTCTGAAACTCTATTAAAATCAATCATTCATGTTTCCTATGAAGCTCCTTCTAGAATTGTCAATCATATTAATAACTTAAATATTGTTGCCAAATGTAAAATTATAAAAACAGGTCTTTCAATTAAAACAAAAGAACTAATCCTTAAATATCTCCCCAACTTTTGAGACTGATCCGAGAAAAGCCTGTTTTAAATTGGGGTATGATCGATTGATTTGCGGTTATTTTTAGTAAAGGAATACTGGATCAGTAAGAGATATTAAAAAGAGCGCTTCAATAAGGATGGATAAAGGAAACCTACAGCAACAGTATCGATTACTGTAAACAATTACAGCTTAAAAGGCGTCTGCAACCATGTCATCTTTATAAATTGGCATAATACTTGATCCTTTAATCATGTTAGGTTTCATAAGTAGTAGTGTTAAAATCGGAGGAATTGGCGCCCGCTAGTTCCTCTGGTTGTTTTTGGACGGAACAGGAGTAAAGCATTTATAACACGATACATCAAGGTACATAAAACCCGAACCATTATCGTTGCTGAGCACCTTCATTACTCGCACGCATCATGTTTAACCCTAAAAGACTGATATTTCATAAAAAACTTATAAATAAAGAGCTTTAAAAAATTACTATTTTTTCACTGACAATCTTGTGAATGAATCAATGGATAAGTTCTATAATTACATTAAATTCGCAAAGATAAATTGATCGCCATGAACAGGCGATATTCGACAAACACATATCAATGAAAAATATACGAAACTTTTGTATCATCGCTCATATTGACCACGGTAAAAGTACGCTGGCAGACAGAATGCTACAAACGACCGGAACAATTTCCGATCGTGATATGCAAGAACAGGCGCTGGACGACATGGATCTTGAGCGCGAGCGGGGTATTACCATTAAAAGTCATGCGATTCAAATGGACTATGAATACCAGGGCGAAAACTATAAATTGAACCTGATAGATACCCCAGGTCATGTCGATTTTTCTTACGAAGTTTCCAGATCGATTGCTGCCTGTGAAGGAGCATTACTCATTGTAGATGCTTCACAAGGAATTGAGGCACAAACGATTTCTAATCTTTATTTGGCACTCGAGCACGATTTGGAAATTATACCCGTACTCAATAAGATGGATTTACCGGGTGCTGAACCGGAAGAAGTGACGGATCAAATTGTCGAATTGATTGGTTGTGAAATAGATGATGTTATTCCAGCGTCGGGTAAGACAGGTATGGGTGTTGAGAAAATATTAGCGGCCGTTGTTGATCGTGTACCGTCACCAAGCGGAAACCCCGATGCTCCGCTGCAAGCTATGATTTTTGATTCCGTTTTCAATCCGTTTCGTGGAATTATAGCTTACTACCGCGTTATGAACGGTTCTTTGGCGAAGGGCGAAAAAGTTCAGTTCGTGAATACCGGGAAGTCTTACTCTGCCGATGAAATAGGTATACTCAAAATGAAACCAGTGCAAAAAAAACAGATTAACACTGGAGATGTGGGTTATATCATTTCAGGTATTAAACAGGCCAAAGAGGTGAAGGTGGGAGAAACAATAACCACGCTGGAAAACCCTTGTGAACAGGCCGTTCAAGGGTTTGAGGATGTGAAGCCGATGGTTTTTGCAGGAATCTATCCTGTGGATACAGACGATTTTGAGGAGTTGCGCTATTCGATGGAGAAACTACAATTAAACGACTCTTCCTTGGTCTTTGAACCGGAGGCTTCTGCTGCACTTGGCTTTGGATTTAGATGTGGTTTTCTGGGAATGTTGCACATGGAAATTATTCAAGAACGACTGGAGCGTGAGTTTAATATGACTGTCATTACCACAGTCCCCAACGTTTCGTACTTCTGCTATATGAAAAAGGATCCGGAAGAGCAGATCATAGTCAACAACCCTTCCGAGCTCCCAGACCCTGCCGGAGTTGAGTATATTGAGGAGCCTTTCATAAAGGCGCAAGTCATTACAAAGTCTGAATATGTCGGCCCTGTGATGAACTTGTGTATTGAAAAACGAGGGGAGCTGCAAAATCAAGTATATTTAACTCAAGATCGTGTGGAACTTACATTTCATATGCCGATGGCTGAAATTGTGTTTGATTTTTATGACCGATTAAAATCTGTTTCGCGCGGTTATGCTTCTTTTGATTATTTTCCAATTGGCTATCAACAATCAGATTTAGTAAAGGTTGATGTACTTCTGAATCATGAACAGGTGGATGCATTGTCCGCGCTGGTTCACCGATCGAATGCTTTTGATTTGGGAAAACAGATTTGCAATAAATTGAAAGAGCTTATACCTCGTCAGCAATTCGAAATACCGATTCAAGCCGCGATTGGTGCAAAAATTATCGCACGTGAAACGATAAAGGCGCTGCGAAAAGATGTTACTGCTAAATGTTATGGGGGTGATATTTCGCGAAAAAGAAAGTTACTTGAAAAACAAAAACAAGGAAAAAAACGCATGCGTCAAGTAGGGAAAGTGGAAGTGCCACAAGAAGCTTTTCTAGCTGTCCTGAAGCTAAATGATTAATTTTATACATTGATAACTGACAAACTTCATGTCATGTAGCTGAGGCGAAAAAAAAGGTTTTGCTAAATTTGTAGTAATTGAGATAACAAGTGTTTGAATTAATCATAAAAGGTATCGTGACTGGACTCATTTTGAGTGTGATGTTGGGTCCTGCATTCTTTTTATTGTTGGAAACCAGCATCAGAAGAGGCTTGAGAGCAGCTGCTGCATTCGACGCTGGAGTTCTCGTTTCAGATGTGTTATACATCGTCATAGCCTATGTATTTATTCAGAAGGTTGAAGAATTATCGACGGGTACGGATAATGCACTTATTCTAACTATTGGCGGCGGATTGTTTTTACTTTATGGAGCAATCACGTTCTTTAAAAAAATAAAACCCGTTGACGTTAAAGAAACGGGTTATACACCACGAAGACCGAAAGACTATTGGGTGTTATTCTTAAAAGGGCTGCTCCTTAATTTAGCGAATCCGTTAGTTATTTTTTATTGGTTTTCTGTGATGGCATTGGGTCAGTCTGGAAAAGAAACTGTTTTTACTGGTTGGGAAATGTTTTTATACCTGTCGGTAATATTAGTGACGTTTTTTTCGATCGATTTTTTAAAAATAATTGGAGCGAAAAGATTGCGCCCCTTTATAACTGCGAAACTTTTGCGCTCACTCAATCAAATAACGGGAGCTATATTGATGATCTTCGGTGTTTTTCTGGTTATTAACAGCATTATAGTTTGGGTTCGTTAAACAGGGTGTAACATTAAAGTGAATAATTCATTATACCACTCAAGAAAGAAATCATGAACAAAATTATCGTCATATTATTTTTATTAGGTTCTTTTTGGAGCTTGGCTCAAGAAGTTAAAAAGAGGAACTTGTCCAGAAGACAATACTTTTATTATGATCCGCTTCAAAAATCTAAAGTAGAAAGTGAAGGGTTTTATTACGTTGATGATTTGGGCGAAACAACAGAACGCCACGGTAGTTGGAAGTTTTATGATCGCGAAGGAAACCTGAAAGAGGAACGCAACTATTACAAAAATGATCTCCATGGTAAAGTGATTACCTATTACAATAACGGCCGAAAAAAAGATGAGGGTTATTTCGAAAGAGGTGTTCAGGACAGCATTTACTACAAGTATTATCTAACGGGAGATACGAGCGAAACAGGCTATTATAAAAATGATGAACCAACGGGTGAGTGGCGCTACTTTTACCCGGATGGGGCGTTGAAAATGGTTGAAGAAATCGTGGATACGATGTCTTATGTGTGGCAGTACTATGCACCCGACTCCGCTCATACACATATCGTTAAAGATGGCGACGGTGAGATGGTAGACTATTTTAGCAATGGTGAACTCAAAGCTTGGTATAACTACAAAGATGGCCTGAAACACGGTCCTTTCGAGGAAGGCTCTGTTCATGGCTATTACTTGTTGAAAGGAGCTTTTTATGAAAACAAACCTGATGGTAAGTGGCAATACTATTACTATACGGGAGATCTTGAAAAAATTGCCCATTATGATAAAGGGGAGCTCAATGGAACATACAAGTACTATTATGATAATGGTCAGCTTAATGTAAAGGGTGAGTATCAAGCGGGGAAAAAAACAGGCGAATGGACGTGGTATACCAACTCAGGTGTCATCGACATGGTAGGTCGTTTTAAAAACGGAATGCAGCACGGAGAATGGCGTTATAATTACCCCGACGGTACCTTATCCTATGAAGCGCATTATAAAGAAGGTAATAAGCACGGAGAATGGAAGTACTTTTATCAGGATGGCTCCAAATTTAAGCGCGGAACATTTGCCAATGATGAAAAACACGGATCCTGGAAAACGTGGTATGAGAACGGAAATTTGCTCATGGAAGGTGAATATAAAAAAGGTCTTGAAACAGGAGTTTGGAAAAATTACTGGGAGAATGGTCAATTGAAAAATAAGTCAACTTTCAAGGAAGGAAAATTAAACGGCGAGTGGGTTTCATTTTATCCTTCCGGTGTACAGCTCAATGAAGGAGCATACGAAGAAGGATTAAAGACAGGAGAGTGGAAGCATTACTTTGAAAATGGTATGGTGAAAGACCTGAAAGAATATAAAGTCATTACAAAAAAGTCTAAAATTGATTATGGTCCAATGGAAGACCGCGATCAACGAGTATCTGTAAAACATGGCAAATTTATACAATACTCTGACAAAGATTTTAAGCGAACACTTGAAGGGAAATTTAAAAAAGGTAAAAAACACGGAGATTGGATCACTTATCATCCTGGAGGAGAATTATCCGCGGTCATCTCTCCATATAAAAAAGGAGAATTGCATGGTACCATGAAAACATACACCTTTAGAGGACACAAACTCATCTCGGAGATCGATTATAAGAAGGGTAAGCAACATGGTAAAGTGAAGATCTATAATGATAAAGGGGAAGTTGTTGAAGAACAAGAGTACAAAAATGGAATCCGCGTGATCGAAGGGACGGAATCTGGTACCGGCTTTTCCCCAGGAGGACGTTAGTTCTCAGGAAAGAATCATAGGTGTTAAGCCTTGCAATAACGATAGTTACAGTGCAATATTCGACCCGAAACTGTAGTTTCACCAGCGAATCACGATAATTCTTGAAAGACCATTTAAAGAATCTGGTAATTATAACGAGCGTACCATGCCTCATGTACAGGGACTATTAACTTGATTGAATTGCCGATTCTTCTATACAGTCGAATAATAAGTACGCATAACATCAAGAAAGTAGAGTGGTGATCAAGGTCTCATTGTTTACAGAAGAATATAAAAAAAGGCATGCTAAGGAGTAACTGCATGCCTTTTTTGTTTTTCGCTAGAGCGAATGATATGGTTTATCGTTTAATAAGCTTAATGGTTTCAACATGCTCCTTATTTGATTTATCTATTAATTGAATGAAATAAACGCCCGTTTCCATATTATACAATTCAACAGATTTACTTTGTTTATTTCCCTTTCCATTCAGCTGTCCACGATCGATAATGGTGCCCATCACATTCATGATCTCATAATTATATGCTTGTGCCGAATTCCCTTCTACAACGATATTTACTTTAGATGTCGCAGGATTGGGATATACGGTAGCATCTACCGTGATTTCTTTTTCTGACTCAACACCGCTTGTTTGACCGAAAGGCACTACATTTATTGTTGTACCTGTTGCTTTATTCAGCACCTGTATCGTTTCGCAGTATTGATCTGTGCAGTTGTTCTGATTATCAGTAATTGATAAACAGATCGTGTACGTTCCTTGACTGGAGTAAGTATGTGTTGGATATTGTTGGTTGCTTGTCGTTCCATCACCAAAATCCCAGCTGTAGGAAAGATTACTACCTGAGGATAGATTCCATATGTAATATATATTTGTGTTTACACTGTCCTCAAAGAGGTAGAAGTCTGCGTTACAAGTACTGTCCTGAGGAACGTAGATTGTTTGACATACGGTATCCACACAACTTGTATTTCCTGTTTCCCATACGGTTAAACATGCCGTATATGTTCCTGGATTCGTATATTGATGGTATGGATAAGCATTGTTTGCCGTATTTCCATCGCCAAAGTCCCAAAAGTAATTGAGATTGTTATCATAAACATCCGGTTCAAAAGCCACTTGTCCATTTACGGTGTCTTGGTAGCTGTAGCTGGCGGAAACATTACAATTATTCACTCCAGTAACATTGATCTGATATGTAACAGTGTCTTCACAGCTTTGGTTTAGGCTGTCAACTACATATAGTGTAGCGTTAAACTGTCCGTTAGAAGGAAATGTATGTGTTGCAGATGGACCATTGTAGTAGCTGTTTCCGATCGTCCACTGATAATAGAGAGTACTACCCGTGTTCAATGCCTGAAAATCGTAAGTTCCATTTCCCTGGTCATTATATGAAAAGTTTGCAGAAGTAGTACACTGATTAGTATCAACAAATACCGTTTGACAGACTGTATCTGAACATTGTGGTGTGTTATTATCTGAAACGGTTAAACACACATTGAATAACCCACCGTTTGAATATTCGTGAAACGGATACGCATTTGTAGATGTATTACCATCACCAAAATCCCAAAAATAATTCAAGTTAGAATCGTATGAATCTGGTGAAAAAGCAATTTGATTATTGATCGTATCCATGTACGAGTAGTTCGCATCGCAGTTTTGAGCGAAAGTTGTACTAAAAAAGATGCTTACAAAAAGTAAAGCGAGTGTAGTGTTTAAATGTTTCATTTTACTAAATTTTTTCGGTTCTGTTAGTATAAACGAAAGGATATTCAATAATTGGGGGGGACGAGAAGAGATTTTTTTCAAATTAAGAAATTCCCTAAAAGTAGGACGAAATTCAAGTTGATTTCTTTAGGATACGTAGCGCATTTATCGTGCTAACTCCATAGAGGATCAAAGAGAAAAAAGCGAGGTCACTAAAATTAAATCCATTGTCGAGTAGAATGCCAAAAGCTAAGGGCCCAAGAGCAGTGGAAAAAACCATGACTGTGGTAAATAAACTGCGTACAGAACCTATGATGCGCGTTC
>CAYFTH010000134.1:0-7084 GCA_964346075.1 uncultured Fluviicola sp.
ACTTCCTGAAGTTCTGCTTCCGATTTAAATCCGGAAAGCTCTTCTCTTAGAATTGCAGAAACTTCTGCTGGTTTTATATCTGCCATCTTTACAAACTTTTATTAGTGACTCAACACTAAATTATCTTGTTAAACGTTGTTTCAATTCACTTAGTTGATAGGCAACACTCGCGTCTATACGCGTATCACCCATTCTGACGATGAACCCACCAATCAGGGCTTCATCTTCTATTTCATTCAATTCAATTTCTCCTTTGACGGATTTACCGAGTTTATCCAGAATTGACTGTTTCACTTCCGGATCCAACTGGCGTGCCGCAGTAAGCGTGACCGGTATAATACCCCGTGCCGCTTTCACTTTCGCAACAAACTCATCGGCGATCAGCGGCAAAAGCATCTCCCGGCGGTTTTTCGTCAACAATTGAAAGAATTTAATTGTCATGCCCTGGAAATCAGGAAAAATCTTACCTAATACCGCATTCTTTTTATCTGATTTGATAATCGGATTATTTAAAAATGCCGCAAAATCACGATTCTCATTGGCAACATCAATGAACACTGTCATATCTTTCACCACTGCATCCACCACCTCTTTTTCCTGAGCCAACTCGAGAAGAGACTGTGCATATCGACCTGCTACTTTAAATCCTTTCATCTTCCTAATTTAAGCTGATGTCATCTGCTAATTTCGAAGCTAATTGCTTTTGATTTTCATCTGAAGATAACTCCTCACGAATTACTTTTTCTGCAATTTCTAATGCCACTGTAGCCACCTGAGTTTTTAACTCTGTGATCGCCGCATTCTTTTCAGACTCAATGGAAGCTCTTGCATTTTCAATGATTTTATCAGCCTCCGTTTTTGACTTCCCTTTGGCGTCTTCAATCATCTGATTACTCGTTTCTTTCGCTTCTTTGATCATTTGGTCACGCTCTACACGTGCCTCTTTGAGCAAGTTCTCATTTTTTGTTTGAAGCTCCTGCATTTCTGCTTTCGTCTTCTTCGCCATGTCGAGTGCTTCCTGAATGTTCTCTTCACGATTATTAACTGCGCCCATCAATGGCTTCCAAATAAACTTCGTCAATACGAACATTAATAGCAGGAAGACAAGTCCTGTCCAAAAAATTAACCCTATGTCTGGAGTAACTAAATCCATTTTATAACTATTAAATTGTTTTGTTCAAATTTATAAAAAGTGGTGCCTAACCAACCGTTAGATCACCACTTTTATAATTTACTTCGCGTTTCCTAGTAGTCCTACAACCACGCCGAAAAGCGCAACACCTTCAACTAACGCCGCAGCGATAATCATAGCTGTTTGAATCTTACCAGAAGCTTCAGGCTGACGAGCGATTGCGTCCATTGCTGAACCACCGATTCGTCCGATACCCAATCCTGCACCTAATACTGCAAGACCTGCTCCAATTGCTGCTATACTTCCGTACATAACTATTTGTTTTTATAAAGATTACACATTAATGATGTTCAGACACCGCCGCTCCAATGAACAACGCTGACAACATCGTAAAAATAAACGCCTGTAAAAAGGCAACTAACAACTCTAACACATTAATAAACAATGCCATTGGCACTGATAAAAACCCCCAGGCTGCACTCTGAAACGTAAATATTATTCCAACCAATGACAACACAATGATGTGTCCTGCGGTGATGTTCGCAAATAAACGAACCATTAAAGCAAAAGGTTTAGTGAAAACTCCTAACAATTCAATCGGTGCCATAAAGATCTTCATTGGAACCGGAACTCCGGGCATCCAAAAAATATGCCCCCAATAATGTCTGTTTCCTGACGCTATTGTTAAAACCATTGTGAAGAAAGCTAACACTAACGTAAAACTAATATTTCCCGTTAAATTCGCTCCTCCGGGAAAAACCGGAACCAATCCTAGTAAGTTATTCACCCAAATAAAGAAAAATACGGTTAACAAGAAAGGCATAAAGCGCCTATACTTTGCTTCTCCGATATTCTCTTTAGCAATGTCATCACGGATATAAACGACAAAGGGCTCAATAAACTTTGCCAAACCTTTTGGCGGAGCCATTCCATCTTTTTTGTAGGTGTTAACAGCAGCCTTGAGAAGAACAAAAAGAAGAATCGCAGAAAAGATAAGTGCAAAAACATTCTTTGTGATAGAAAAATCGAGCGGTTTGGCATTCGTAGGATGCCCGTGTTCAAACGTCAAACGTCCTGCCTGGTTGAGCTTGTAAATTGTTTCGTGGTACAAGCCATAACCGAGCGCTTCATTAGCAAGATAATGCTCCTTTTCTCCTTTCGCATTTGTGAATTCCACATGTTCACCATGGTACAATTCAGAAGACAGAAAAACTTTTAAGCCACCATCAATTAAAATAATTGGAAGCGGTACCGAGATATGTTTCTCGTGACCGTCATCACCTTCTATCGTGAGAATATGCCATTCGTGCGCATCCTTGACGTGATGCATGATCATCTCATTCACATCAGTGGTTTCACCGTCCCCAGTCTCACTTGAAAAAACAGGAGCGGCCAACAATAAAACCAAACTCCAAATGAATGCTTTAAGCGTTGTGTTCAACATTATTCTCACTTTATAAAAGAATAGTTCTCTTCAAAATTCGGGGCAAAGGTATATAATCTTTTACAAAGGTCAATGTTTTTTATTTGGTTTTGAATAAAATTTCATCACAATGCCATAACACGCCAGTAACAAAGCCTTCAAAGTAGTAAGTACAAGTCACTAACCTTACTTTTGAGCAGCTGCACAAGTATGGTTTGAAGTCAATGTATCGCCATTCGCTTCTCTATTTTCGTAAAAAAAAGAAGTGACGGAAAGGGACAGGTAATCGGCTTTTCAAGGTAAAAAAATTAATCATGTCCTTCTTTGAGCAAATCGGGAAACCTTTTCTTAAATCGATTTAACCGGGGGATCGAAACATTTCTGATGTAACTATTGGTGGGATTTCGCGCCTCGTAATTTTGATGATAGTCCTCTGCTGGATAAAAGGCTTCGAAAGGAACCACTTCAGTAGTCACTTTTGGATAAACACCCTTCGTTAAAAGCTTATCGATATAATTTTTCGCGAATTGTTGCTCTTTTTGGTTGCGATAAAAGATAGCACTTCGGTATTGTTTTCCGCGATCAGGCCCCTGACGATTGAGGGTGGTGGGATCATGAGAACCAAAAAATACTTTCAGCAGAGTAGGATAGTCAATTAGTGTGGAGTCATAATGAACAGCTACTGCCTCAGCATGATTCGTTTTACCTGCACTCACCATGGAATAATTTGCTGTGGACTTGCGACCGCCACTATATCCCGATATTACATCTCCTACACCAATTACTGATTCGAAAACAGCTTCTACGCACCAAAAGCAACCGCTTGCAAAATAAGCAACGGCGTTCGTTTGTAGATCGGGCGGTCTGTTTTCGGTATGCTTTTCCTGTGTTTTTTCTGCGCTATTTTGTTGGTTGGCACTGCAACCAAAAGTCATAATGGAAACTATCAATAAATGAACGATATTCTTTTGCATGCTTTTTTCTTTAATAAACGTTTGAGAGTTGGATTTAGTTTTTAGAGACACTACAATTCACTGTTAACCGGACGCCTTATCTGTTCTTCGATGATCAACTCGCGCAAACTAAAAAAGAGCCATTAAAGGGTGTTCCATCGCTTTTTTCTCGTTGACCGATAACGTCCAATTATCGTTACCTTCTTCCGCACTCATAATTGTTGAGGCTATTATTGTTTTTCGGTTTTTTGGCTGTTTACAATTTCAATTACTTATTTTTAGCCCCTGATTGAAGATGAGAATAGCTGTAAATACGCGCTTTTTGTTATCCCACAAAATGGAAGGTTTTGGTTGGTTCACTTATGAGACGATTTCGCGCATCGTAAAAAATCATCCAGAACACGAGTTTGTGTTTTTTTTCGATCGACCTTTTGACGAAAAGTTCGTTTTTGGTGATCACGTAACGCCTGTTGTTTTACAGCCTCCGGCGAGACATCCGTTGCTGTTTAAGATTTGGTTCAATTACTCCGTCACCCGTGCATTAAAAAAGTATCGGTGCGACGCGTTTATTTCGCCAGATGGGTACTTATCCTTACGCACAAAAACACCTCAATTGGCAGTTATTCACGATTTAAACTTTGAGCATAACCCCGAGGATTTACCGCAACCGATGCTGAATTATTTGAAGCATTACTTCCCTTTGTTCGCTGAAAAGGCAAAACGGATTTGTACGGTTTCTGCTTACTCCAAACGAGACCTCATCAAAACATACGGGATCGATGAAGCAAAAATTGACGTGACCCATAATGGCGTGTCTCCAACGTTCAATCCGCTGCAACAAAATGAATTGGCTCGTGCCCGAAAAAAATTTAGTGATGGTCAGCCTTATATTTTCTTTGTGGGTGCCATCCATAAACGCAAAAACCTGCAACGCCTTGTAAAGGCATTTGAAACGCTCAAAAACATTTATGGTATTCCACACAACCTCGTTATTGCAGGAGAATCAATGTGGAAAAGTCAACAGCTCAAATTACCCGAAAATCTGCAGGATGCCATTTTCTTCACCGGTCATCTGGATACTGATTCGCTACGATTTGCTATGGGCGGAGCGACCTGTCTCGCCTTCGTTAGTTATTTCGAAGGGTTTGGTATCCCGATGCTCGAAGCGATGCGTTCCGGGGTGCCTGTACTTGCAGGGAACAAAACATCACTCCCCGAAGTCGGTGGAAGTGCTGCTCTCTATTGCGACCCTTTTTCAACTGATGACATCGCCACACAACTCTATAACCTCGTAAGCAATGACGCATTACGCAGCTCACTGCGCAAAAAAGGGTTGGAACGCGCTAAATTGTTTTCCTGGGATCACACAGCAGATGCACTTTGGTCAAGTTTTGAAAAAATGATGTCGGAGCCGGATCAATAAGTCTAACGCACGATCAATCATCGCCAGTCAGAACACTTTTCAGTCTCACTTATGTAATTGGCTGAATCAGGATACCTGACCCGAATTAATACATGAGATGCTTTTTATCGTTCTCCTCCCATCCCGCGTTGTACTCATTGTCAGTAAAATAAATCAATAGATCAGCATTATATTCGCTGTCTTCAAAATAGATCGTTTTATCGGCATTATATTCACTGTCATCAAAATACCAGAGTCCTTCGTTGCCGTCAGCTTTATATTCTGAGTCACACTTGTAGACGATCAGGTCGGCATCGTATTCACTGTCTACAACATATACAGTAATATCAGCATTGTATTCGCTATCTTCTGCGTAAACAACCTGAGCTTGCGGTGCTATTGCGAAAAAGAATGTTGCAGTAAATCCTAAAAGTAACTTTTTGAGAATCATAGACTGAAAAATTTATATTAGTCAAGTTTACTAAATTTATTTTTATTCAGAGAAAATGTTACCAAATATTATCAAGATTAAGCATGCCATTTGCCCGCTATATTAACTTCAACTCGACGAGCTCGATGCATCGCGTTGAGCTCGCACAGCTCGGTTCATAAAAGAAAGTAGTGGATTTATACGTGATTTATTTGAAGAAACTTTTGAGAAATACAACTTATTGAGACAATCTGAAACTATAAATATCCTGACCGATGGTGGCTCAGAAAACAAAGGTGCTTTTCTTGATTGGCTGAATCTGATCAAAGCTCCACCAGTAGTTGAAAAACTTACGGCAAGAACAGATCAATTTCCACAATCTAACAGCATGGCTGAAAGTACGCACAGTATTTATAAATCTGGATTTATGCAAGGAAAATATTCTGTTGATGTTACTAAGCATATAAAACGTCTAGAGGAATTTATCGAATATTATAACGACAAAAGGTCTTTATTTGAATTTCATGGCTGTGTTCCCAAAGAAGTCCTAAATGGCGAAACCCCAGATAAATCAAGGTTTCGTAAGCAGATTGAGGAAAGAAAAGTCGAAAGAATCGCAGAAAATCGTGCGTTTAAAGAATGTTCGTTGGTTTGTGTTTAGCTAGGGGGCGTGCGTCTTGTTAGCTCAAAAAGCGTTCAATTTGTACGAAAACTTCTAAAATTTTGCTCATTAGGGTGGTTTTTGGTTCAAATCTCTGAAAACCTTATTATAACTGAATTTTCTGTTTAAAATCCGCTTAAATCACTTCTGAAATCTGTTTGACCAATATTGGAACAGTTTTGTTGCGGAATTGCGTGGAGTGTGCACTTCTGATCTAAGGGGCATATTAGCTTTTTCTTTTCAATCGGTACAAAAGAATTAAATCAATGAATAAGTCTATAAGGGAAAGTATAAGAATAGATATTAATAGATAGACTTCATTATTTCTTCCCCAGTAAATTGAAAAACAAATAATTATTATAGGAGATATTAAAAGTAGAAGCTTATTTTTTATGACTAAAACACTATTCGTTAAAATCATAATTATCTTTATAGGAGCAAGTACACCAAAAATCACAAAAATCTCATACCCATACCCATACTTTGAATTAATCAAGTAAATAGCAAAGTATGAAATACAAATACTACAAAGTATTGAAATATATAATCGTAATGCTCTCATATATCACATGATCACCTACTTCAATACAAGGAATTCTTGTAGGCTTATCTACTGGGTCTAATTTTTTATCTTTTTTAAGTCTAATATTCATTGTACCAATACTTTTTAATGTGTCCCAAAATTATGGAGAAAGGCAACTAATAACTCCACAGAAGCGTGATCATGGCACTAATTAATGATTAGTGTTTGTTGAAATTTACTTGCATTCGTTTGGACTTTTAACGTATACGTTCCCGCCTCTAAATCACTTACATCGACAGTTGCAGATACCGATTGCTTCACTGTTCTACCGACGTTGTCAATCAGCGCTAATTGTTTCAAGCCATCTACTTCCACAACGACTTGATTGGTCGCCGGGTTCGGGTATACGCTTATTATTTCCCGTTTCAATTCCTTCACATTTGTTTGATCCTCTGGATGCTCAATCACGTAGTAGAGTTCCGCAGTTCCAATAATATCGTTCCATTCCCCTGGCTCTCCAAGGCTCGTTGTTCCGCTGGGCCATCCTTCCAAACCGATTG
>CAYFTH010000135.1:0-7013 GCA_964346075.1 uncultured Fluviicola sp.
TCTCCGAATGTACATTGAGTCGTTCCATTTACGGCAATCGCACAATGTTCCAATAATTGCTCTGTGAACTCCATCATCCAGTTGTAGTCTTTGTAGGCTACATAGATCTCCATGGCCGTGAATTCAGGGTTATGAGTCCTGTCCATTCCTTCGTTTCTGAAGTTTTTCGAGAATTCGTAGACTCCATCAAACCCACCTACAATCAATCGTTTCAAGTACAATTCGTTGGCAATACGCATGTACAAAGGAATATCCAGTGCATTATGGTGAGTTACAAATGGGCGAGCGGCAGCTCCGCCAGGAATTGACTGTAAGATCGGAGTTTCTACTTCCATATAGCCTGCGTCATTAAAGAAATTACGCATAGCAGTGAATAGTTTCGATCGCTTAACGAAAATATCTTTCACCTGAGGATTAACCACAAGATCTGCGTAACGTTGACGATATCTTTGCTCAGGATCAGTAAAAGCATCATGCACCACCCCTTCAGCATCTGTTTTTGGGAGAGGCAATGGTTTTAGTGATTTTGAAAGCATAGTAAATTCTTTCACCATCACTGTAATTTCACCTACTTTTGTTTTAAATAGTGTTCCTTTTACTCCAATAAAATCACCTAAATGAAGCATTTTCTTAAACACATCATTATACATGCTTTTATCTTCATCCGGGCAGATCTCATCACGGTTAAAATACACCTGTATACGACCTGTATCATCCTGAAGATCTCCAAAAGAAGCTTTACCCTGTATCTTTCGGCGCATTAAACGTCCTGCAATATTCACTTCTTTACCTTCTTGATAATCATTCTTGAGCTGTTTGGCTTTTTCTGAAACTGGGTATAATGCTGCCGGATAAGGATCAATCCCATATTCACGCAATTTGTCCAACGTTGCTCTTCGTTGTTTCTCTTGATCAGAAAGTACCATATTACTCATAATTGATTGAACTATTTTATTATAGAAGGGGCAAAGATAAATAATCCAACGGTCGAAATCGAGCGAATCGCTAGAAAATATATGAAAAACGCTGACATGAAAAAAGCGAGTGGAAAACCACTCGCTTCTTATATAATTCTGTTAAAAAAATAACTTACTTCACGATCAAACGCTCCGTTTGCTGCGCTCCTTCTGAGCCAACCTTTACAAAGTAAACACCTGACTCCAACTTTTGCGTAGAGAGCACTACTCGATTCATGCCGGGCTGCGCCTGAACATCAGTTGTGATCACCTCTTGACCCAACGCATTCATTATCGATACCTTCGTATGTTGCGACTCATTTACAGCAAATTCGACATTTGCCACATCCTGAGCAGGGTTAGGGAACACTTTAAAACCTTCAACAACCAGCTGTTCTTCTATACCAAGCGCCTCATCTTCGGAGCTTCCTGGATAAATATTGATGTTGTCAAGAAAGAAGTTATTTCCATTATCCGATTCAAACTGGAACTTCACTCTAAAGTTATCTACCCAAAATGAAGAGGTAATGTTAGTCATGTGCACCGTCACCCAATCACTTTCTGATTGTGGTTCCCAAGCATTTGTAGCGACTTCACTTCCCAGCGAATTCCCTTTAATCGTTTTACGTTGTGCCCAGTTTTCACCACAATCAGCAGATATAAAAACGCGCAACCATTCCTCATTGGCAGAAGAACGTTTTCGATAAGCATATCGAAATGATAGTGTCACTTCATTAGATATAGTAGAAAGATTAACTGGATTTGAAATCAATTCATCAATGGATTCAGCAGGCTGACCAAAATTATTGAGACGCGCTGATTGGGTACCTGTGTGACCAATCTGTTCATCCAGTTGGAATGCTTCGTTACCACCAGGGTTATTAACGATCCATCTCGAATTGGCCAAATCACTATATGCCTCAAAGTCTTCTCCGTAAGGCATGGAATTTCCATCGGGTAATACAGTAATATAACTTGTCTTTGTTTCAGTAACTGTAGCTGATCCGTCTGTAGCACTTAGTTCTACTTCGTATGTACCTGGTGTATTATAAACAACTGATGGATTTTGTTGGTTTGAACTTGACGGTGTACCGCCTTCAAAACTCCATGTCCATCCAGATGGCCCATGATAAGAATAATCGGTAAAGTTGATCGTCTGCCCAGAGCAAACAACGCGCTGAGAAGCTCCAAATTCTGCCTTACACATGACATCTGGTTCATTCACGCCAGTTGCATTCAAGTTACTCGAGCTATGAATATTGTTACGACCGCCTGTATAAGAATTCAAGGCAGCATGCATGCGAGATTTTTGATCCACTGTAAACATTTTAGAGCAATATGAATACTCTAAAAAGTTCTCTACATTGTCTTTTTGACCATCACATGTCGTTCCCTGCAAGTTACAACTCGTCCACCCTATAGTATTTGGTGTATCATTTACACCATCGTCATCATTACAATTTGTAGAAAGACCAGGGTTATTAGAATCACCCCACAAATGAGATAAATTCAACCAGTGTCCGGCTTCGTGTGTCATGGTACGTGAACTGTAGGTCGACGACGTACCGATAGATCCCACATAATTGTGAAGCACGTGGATTCCATTGCCCATATCAGCGCCAATCCAATTATTTGGATTATAAGTGTATCCAGCTGCTCCGCCTATGTCTGCGGCTACAAAAACATTCATATATTCATCACCAGGCCAAGTACCATGCTCACTCTTAACATCGCTAATTCGATCACCTCCGCTACCACCGTTGGTAACATTAGAGAAGGTACGGGTGATTCCATTTGTACAATTTCCCTGCGGATCTTTCTTAGCCAATTTAAATTCTATCTCTGCATCGGCAACAATACTGCTAAACTCAGGTTGAACGAGATTTGCATCAGCATTCAGCTTTTGATAATCTTCGTTCATGACACGAATACAATCTTCCACCTGTTCGTTGGAGATGTTTTCTGGTCCACCTGCGTGAATAATGTGAAAAACTACCGGAATTGTATACTGTACGGATCGCGCGCCATTGTTAGACTGAATTTCTGGATGATTACTTATAAACTGTTGAATTTCTTGTTCATAAGAAGCTTGGTCTGCCTCGTACTGTGCTCTTTCAGCAGGCGAGAGCTGTGCGAGAAATTCTTGAGTTTTTTCATCCGTGTGACACGGATAGGCCTCTTGGCTGGACACGGAAAACGCCAATGCAGCCGTTACTATTGTTAATAATATTCTTTTCATAATTGAGTTTTATTTTAGCACTATAAATGTATGCATTATTTTTCCAACAGTGAAATTCATTACTTCAACGGTTGTATTTATTGATTAAACGTGAAAATCAATGCTTCATAATACGATGAAGCTGTCGAATACCGCTATTTTCTTGTATCATTTCAATCCAGTATATGCCTTTTGACAACTTACTCAAGTCCAGAATAGCAAGATTTTTACCGGTATTCGCCTGAATGCTGTTATTTTGTAAAATCCTTCCATCGATGGATCGAATATTCAGTTTCACTTTCTCCGACTGTTGGAGCGAGAATTCGATATGTACATCGTCTGATGTCGGATTCGGATAAATTGAAAAATCCACAGGCGTTTCATTCTCGTAAATTCCAACCACAGGATCATCAGATGGTCCCCCTTCATAAATATTGATATCGTCTAAATAAAAATTATTTCCATTATCCCCTTCGAATTGAAACTTTACCAGAAAATTATCGACCCAAAAGCTACTGGTAACATTAGTCATGTGAACCGTAACCCAGTCGTCTTCACTTTGTGGTTCCCATGCATTCGCTTCAGTCTGATCGGACAATTGACTTCCTCGTATTGTTTTGCGTTGCGCCCAGAGTTCACCACAGTCATTACTTATAAATACCCGAAGCCACTCATCATTCACTGGGTACCGTTTCCGGTAGGCGTAACGAAAAGAGAGTGTCATATCATTACTAACCTGTGATAAGTCTATTGGTAAACTCAGCAACTCATCGATGGCGCCAACAGGCCCACCAAAGTTTGAAATACCCGCACTTTTAGAGCTATTCAGTCCAACGTCTTTTAATTCGAAGGCCGCATTATTTCCTGGGTTACTTACCAGCCAAAAATCGCCCGGAACGGCACTGACATTCTCAAAACTTTCATAAAAAGGTAACGGCACAGAAAAATCCAATACCTGTATAAACCCAGTTTTTGTTTCCGTAACGTTGTTGGTTCCATCAGAGGCTGTCAAAGAAACCTCGTAAACTCCCGGTGAATTATAGGTGACGACTGGGTTCTGAGCCGCAGAGCTCGAAGGGGTTCCTCCCTCAAAGCTCCAATCCCAGGCACTCGCACCATGATAGGACATATCACTAAAATTAACCGACTGTCCTAAACAAACGACTTTTTTATCAGCATCAAAAGCTGCTTCACAAATAACGTCTGGTTCATTCACTCCAGTAGCTGTAAGATTCGCTGGAGATGTGAGCGATATAAAATTGGGAATCGTTTGGAAATTGTTATTCATAAGCGTCTTTTGACCTTCCGAGAACATCAGTCGACAAGAATTATAGCTCATATGGTTTTCGTTCATATCTAACACATCGCTCCCGTAAAAATCAAACACGGGAACATTGTTACACGTATTGTTGGATGGCAGGCAGCCAAATGTTTGTTCTGCCGGAGGAGTATCACAGACAAAATCTCCGTTGGAGTTACAATCATTGCTATGACATCCATCCTGAAATGTATGAAATAAACCGCAAATATGACCCATCTCATGGGTAAGCGTCCGCCCATCATTGTTAGAGGCTGTTCCAATTCTTCCAACCCTGTCATGTCGATTCAAAATACCATGACCAGAACCCCAATTATTGTAAGGCAAAAAAGCATACCCCAACGTTGTTCCCTGACCATTGCTCTGAATTGAGTTGACCACCCAAATATTCAAGTAAGCATCGTTGGGCCAGGCATCGAGTCCTCCGTTGGAGGAATATTTGCAATCTTCTCCCGCCTGATTCGTTAAACCTGGAGCATATTGCCGCTGAACGCCATTCGTACAATTTCCTTGTGGGTCCCTTTTTGCAAGCTTGAACTCCACTTCAACGTTTGCATGAAGTGGAGCGTAAGGCGCATCAGGATTATCCCGTATTTGACCTGCGTCAGCATTCAAAGCCGCAAAATCTTCATTCATCACGTCAATTCCAGATTGGATCTGATCCATAGATATATTGCCCACACCACCGTCGTGAATGATGTGAAAAACCACCGGAATGGTATAGGTAGCTGATTTAGGTTGAGCTCCATTACTTTCCTGACGAATAGCATTAATCTTAACCTGCAATTCGTTCCAATAATTAGGATTCGCCTCAATTTTATCTTCGAGGATTGGATCAAACCCGCACCAATCGCCTTGCTGAGCGTGCAGCGAATGTCCAAGAATTATAACGAGAACCCATAACCAATTCATCTGTTTCATAAATAGTAATATTACGTGAAAAGTAAAGGTTTTCACCTTCTAGTACAATGTTTAACGGATTTTCTCGTAAAAACGTTGTCATCTTTACCACATTTGACGCAAATAACTATCATTCCTTACAAAAAAAGTCGTTACCATACAGCAACGACTTTTTTTAAGGCTATTTTAAATGATTACTTCTTGCCCACCATTTTGGATGGATCCACCCATTCGTCATATTGTTCAGCTGTTAAATGACCAAGTTCCACGGCAGCTTCTTTCAAAGTAGTACCGTTCTCGTGTGCATGACCTGCGATCTCCGCTGCTTTATAATAACCAATTTTAGTATTTAAAGCAGTCACAAGCATCAGCGAATTATTCAACAACTCATTTATTTTAGAATGGTTCGGTTCAATTCCAGCTGCACAATTCTCAGCAAAAGAAGTACATCCGTCTCCAATCAAGCGCGCAGACTCAAGTAAGTTTGCAGCCATCATCGGTTTGAACACGTTCAATTCATAATGTCCCTGCGTTCCACCGACGCCAATAGCTACATCATTCCCCATAACCTGAGCAGCAACCATCGTTAAGGCTTCACACTGAGTTGGGTTAACTTTACCAGGCATAATTGAAGAACCGGGTTCATTTGCCGGGATAATAATTTCTCCAATTCCTGAGCGCGGGCCAGATGCCATCATGCGAATATCATTTGCTATTTTATTGAGCGAAACACCCAATTGTTTTAAAGCACCGTGTGTTTCAACGATGGCATCGTGTGCAGCCAATGCTTCAAACTTGTTATCTGCGGTGATAAATGGTAACCCCGTGAAATCTGCAATTGTCTTAGCCACCAATTCAGCATATCCATCGGGAGTGTTGATACCTGTCCCTACAGCTGTTCCTCCAAGCGCTAACTCTGACAAATGAGGTAAGGTGTTTTCTAAGGCCTTCAAGCCATGATCTAATTGCGAAACATAACCAGAAAACTCCTGGCCGAGCGTCAATGGTGTTGCATCCATAAGGTGGGTACGACCAATTTTAACGACCTCTTCAAAATCTTTCGCTTTTTGATCGAGTACATCCCGCAGTTTTTTTACTCCAGGGATAGTTGTCTCCACAATCATCTTATAGGAAGCGATATGCATACCTGTCGGAAACGTATCATTTGAAGATTGCGATTTATTCACATCGTCATTTGGCTGCAACTTGCGATCTCCTTCCCCTAATTGCTGACCATCGAGCACATGAGCACGATTCGCAATAACCTCGTTGGTATTCATGTTTGACTGTGTCCCTGAACCTGTTTGCCAAATAACGAGCGGAAACTGATCGTCGTGTTTCCCGTTCAAGATCTCGTCACAAACTTTTGAAATGAGTTCTTTTTTGTCTTCCTCTAATACTCCGAGTTCACAATTGGTGTGAGCAGCAGCCTTTTTCAGATAAGCAAATCCATAAATCACTTCTTTCGGCATGCTCCCTTCTGGACCGATCTTAAAATTGTTGCGCGAACGCTCTGTTTGAGCCCCCCAATATTTGTCAGCGGGTACTTTTACCTCGCCCATCGTGTCACCGACCCGGCGCACGACTGGAAGACAAAGAGCGCCCGCGGGTGGAAAGGCGG
>CAYFTH010000136.1:0-6885 GCA_964346075.1 uncultured Fluviicola sp.
AAACACCCGTACAACACTCTAGATGAAAAGTTGCATTAGTGACTTGAATTTAAGGTTAAAAAAAGATCTGTGTAGGAAAAAATAGCGCCAAAAAGAATTTTTATTGCGCATTCTATTCTGCGGGTTAAAACCCGCAGCAAAAGAACCCGCAGCAAAAGAAGGAGAAAACCCTAACACATCTATTCCTGACCTTGGGATAAAGATTAAAATCTATTTTACGCATCATGTAATGCATTCTGCAATTTGAAGATTATTCATATCTTTGATTCAAACAGAGCAATTTAAAGTCAATTATGCATAAAGAATTCATGGCGAAAGCCATCCAGCTATCTATTGAAAGCATAGAGCAAGACGGCGGTCCATTTGGTGCTGTTATCGTAAAAGACGGAGAAATAATCGCAGCAAGTGCAAACTGTGTTACTGCGGATAATGATCCGACAGCTCACGCTGAAGTGAATGCCATACGTGAAGCTTGCAAGGAGCTATCCACTTATGATTTATCGGGTTGTGTGATTTATTCTTCGTGCGAACCTTGTCCTATGTGTTTAGGAGCTATTTATTGGGCTCATCTGGATGAATTGTATTTTGCTAATAACAAAAAAGACGCTGCTGAGATCGGGTTTGATGATGCTTTTATCTATGATGAATTGGATTTGCCCTACGAAAAGCGCAAACTCAAAACGAATCAATTTATGCGTGAAGAAGCGATGCAAGCTTTCCGGAAATGGGATGAATTTGAGGAGAAGACCGAGTATTAGAGAATAGAAGGTAGACATTAGACGTTCGACGTTCGACGTTCGATGATATACTAATTTGAAATAAAATTCAGTCAAATGATTACGCAACAATTTATTACATTACCCGCTTATTCAAGAGGATTTCACCTTATTACAGAGCGTTTACTACAAGAAATGAAATTACCTGAAAAGGGAATACTAAATGTATTTATCAAACACACCTCAGCGGGTTTAACCATCAACGAGAACGCAGACCCAACGGTCAGAACAGACCTGGAGTCATCTTTCAATCACCTAGTAAAAGAGAATGAGCCTTTTTACAAACATACTTTTGAAGGTCCAGATGATATGCCCGCTCATATCAAATCATCTTTAGTTGGTTCTTCCGTAACTATTCCTGTTACTAATGGGAAACTATACTTAGGAACCTGGCAAGGAATTTACCTTTGTGAGTTTAGAAATCACGGTGGAAGCAGAAAACTGATCGTGACTATTTACGAATAAAAAAACCGCTTCAACAGTTAATCGAAGCGGTTAAATTCATTATTCGAAATGTATTTTTCTATACATCTTTACCCTTCATCATTTTATTCCAGTATAGATAAGGGAGACCATATTTTTTCAGGATCCATAAGCGCCAATGTTCTTTCGAACTGTCGCCAATTAACATCCATTTCAATTTTGGATCGGGTGTAAAGTTTCCTTCGTAATCAAATTCGGCTAACACCATCTTTCCATAATCAGTTACTAAAGGGCAAGAGGAATAACCGTTGTATTTCATATCAAAGTTTTCATTGCCCTTTTTGAGTTTCTCCAGATTATCAATCACAACTGGTACTTGTTTACGAATTGCTGCACCTGTTTTAGCTGTTGGAAGTGCTGCTACGTCTCCGATACCAAATATATTCTTGTACTTCTTATGCTGTAAAGAATACTGATCGACATCCATCCAACCCGCTTCGTTAGTTAAACCCGCTTCTTTAATAAAATCCGGAGCAACAGATGGAGGCGCGGTATGCAGGAAATCATATTTAATCCCCACCATACCATCTTTTTCAAGAGTATCTATGCCAAGATCATTGTGTTCGCCTTTATTATCTCCAAGTTTGTACCATGCAATTTTTTCTTTAGGATCAATCTCTACCAGGTTATGGCCAAACTTCAGGTTGATATTTTTACGATTCACCACCTTCATCAATGTTTCTTTCACTGGCTTAATGCCGAAAATCACACCACCATTTGTTGCAAATACGACTTTCGCTTTATCACGCACCCCTTGCTTTTTAAACGCTGATTCGGCGAGATACATGATTTTCTGAGGAGCACCACCACATTTAATAGGTGTCGTGGGCTGCGTAAATAATGCCACTCCGCCTTCAAATCTTTTGATATTCTTCTTCACCTTTTCAGGATCCGTGTAAACGCTTCCTACACCAGAATCCGGATCGTCCATTACTTCCTGGAGTCCTGGTACGAGCGAAAAATCATGCTTTAATCCTGGTGATACAATCAAGTAATCATACGTAACTTCTTTCTCATTATCTAACACGACTTTATTCTCATCAGCTTTGATTTTCGTTACTTTTTGCTGCAACCAATCTGCACCTTCAGGCATTACGCTACTCATGGTGCGTTGCGTATCTTCATATTTATAAGTATCCGCACCAACCAAAGTCCATGCAGGTTGATAGTAGTGATATTCCGCCGGCTCGATAATGGCGATATCTTTTTCCAATCCTTTGGCGAGAAGTTGAGAAGCCATCATGATTCCTCCTGTTCCTCCACCAATAACTAATGTGTTGTAATGATCTTTCATAGTGTAAGTATTTTAGGCTAATATATAAATTATGAATATTCTTATCAGTAACAAAAGTTACGCTATCAACATTGCTGATAAATATCAGTTTTTGATCGAGCGATGAACTGAAAATGATGCGTGTGCTCAGAATTGTTTAATTTTACGTCATCTTTAATCAAAAAAATACATAGCATGCAACTGTGGAATACATTGAGTAAAGAGGAGTTGGTGGAGAAGTTAAAAGAGCGCGGGACAAAATTCGTAACGGTTTCTTTTTATCAGTATGCCTCTATTCCTAACCCTCAGGTTTTCAGAGACCATCTTTTTCAAATGTGGAACAAACTAGGCATTGTTGGAAGAACGTATGTTGCAACCGAAGGTATCAATGCCCAGATCGGTGTTCCCGCCGACAAATTCGAACAATTTAAAAAAGAGCTTTACGAGATCTCATTTTTAGATGGAATTCGTTTAAATCTTGCCGTTGATGAGTCAGAAGCCGAATTTCCTTTCTTGAAGTTGAAGATCAAAATTCGTAAAAAGATTCTTGCCGATGGTTTGAATGATAACTCCTTCGATGTTACTAACAAAGGGAAACATTTAAAAGCGGAGGAATTTAACCAAATTGTAGATGATCCCAACACCGTGTTGATCGACATGCGAAATCATTACGAAACCGAGGTTGGTCACTTTAAAGGCGCCATCACTCCGGATGTCGATACTTTCAGAGAGTCCCTACCTCTGATCGAAGATGAGATTTTAAAAGGCAATGAAGACAAGAATATTGTCATGTATTGCACGGGAGGAATTCGCTGTGAGAAAGCTTCTGCCTGGTACAAACATCGTGGATTCAAAAAAGTGCATCAGCTTGAAGGTGGCATTATCAAATACGCGAGAGACTGCGAACATAAAGGCATGGAAAACAAGTTTATAGGAAAGAACTTTGTGTTTGACGAACGTCGCGGTGAGCGTATTTCAGATGATATCATCTCTGTTTGCCACCAATGTGGTGAACCTTGTGATACGCATACGAATTGTGTGAATGATGCGTGTCATTTGCTATTTATTCAATGTGAAAAGTGCAGCGAAAAGTTTGAGGGGTGCTGTTCAGATGATTGCCAAGATGTCATCCACCTTCCTGAAGAAGAACAACGAAAGTTGCGCAAAGGAAAGAACAACAGCAATAAGATCTTCAAAAAAGGGCGATCGGAAAAATTATTTTACAAATCAAACAATAAAAAACCAATTAATATTGTTGATCCCATTAAGGTGGAGCAGGGATAACGGTGGTCTCATCTCGCCTGAGCTCGACGCACCGCGATACAATCCTTACTTGCGCTTTGCTTCAGTCAGGATCACTCGACCACCTTTTGCTCACGTTTCAATTTGAAAGATTTATACAAATAGTGAAGAAAAGGTAATCGAGTGTTTTGGACGAAATGAAATGGAGTACAAAATGTATCGAGAGTACCGTTGCCTGGGAGGAATTGATCTTTCATCAAAAAACAAAGTTTTATCCGTTCCTATACATTAAATTATCCATAGATTTGCAGTTGATTCATTTCTATGGCTATGACTAACAAAAAGAAAAAGTTTCCATCAGGACAAGGTAAATCTCCCAAATTCAATATTTTTTGGATCTACGTAGCCATCATGTTGATCTTCGTAGCGGTCACTTACTTTTCAAATACTGGTCAACCTAAAGAAATCGACTGGAACCATTTTAAAACTGAAATGCTTCAAGATGGTGAGGTAAACAAGGTGATTGTTATCAACGAAAAAAATGTAGAAGTCTTTCTAAAATCATCAGCGCTTGCTACTCAGGAACACAAGGAAGTTTCTGATAACAAAAAAGGACCACAATATACTTTTTCCATTGGATCCGTTGATTATTTCCAACAACAACTTGAGGAAGCACAAGCTGATTTAGATGCCAGTGAAAAGATTAGTCCTCGTTTTGAAACGCGAGAAGATTGGTTTTCCGATATTCTTTCCTGGGTGTTACCGATCATTATTATCGTGGCAATTTGGATGTTCATCATGCGCAGAATGTCATCCCGTATGGGTGGAGGTGGCGGTGGAAATCCATTCGCCAATACCGGCAAATCGAAAGCCAAGCTGTTTGAGGGAGATGAAAAAGTTGATGTTGATTTCGACCAAGTTGCTGGATTGGATGAGGCCAAAGAAGAAGTCATGGAGGTCGTTGACTTTCTCAAGCACGATGAAAAATACAAAAAACTGGGTGCTAAAATACCTAAAGGTGTGTTACTGACTGGCCCTCCAGGTACGGGGAAAACGCTAATGGCCAAAGCCATGGCTGGTGAATCAGGAGTTCCTTTCTTCAGCATATCAGGTTCTGATTTTGTGGAAATGTTTGTCGGCGTTGGAGCTGCTCGAGTTCGAGATCTCTTTAAAAAGGGACGTGAAAAAGCACCCTGTATTATTTTTATTGATGAAATTGAAGCTATTGGTCGCTCAAGGGGAAGATCCAATACACAGACGAATGATGAAAGAGAAAACACGTTGAATCAACTACTGGTTGAAATGGATGGGTTCAGCAGTGACAAAACCGTAATTATTCTGGCTGCCACAAACCGTCCTGACTTATTGGATAAAGCTTTACTTCGCCCAGGGCGGTTTGACCGTCAAATCCATGTAGACAAACCAGATATGCATGGTCGGGAAGAGATTTTTAAAGTACATTTAAAAAAGTTAACCCTTGGGAATGACATCAATCCTGAACGTCTTGCAAAACAAACGCCTGGATTCGCGGGGGCAGAGATTGCAAACATCTGTAATGAAGCAGCACTCCACGCAGCACGTAAGAATAAAGAAAAGGTGGAGATGGAAGACTTCATATCTGCTATTGATCGCGTAATCGGTGGTATGGAGAAAAAGAATAAGTTGATCAGTCCAAAAGAGAAGAAAATCATCGCCTATCACGAAACAGGTCATGCTGTGACGGGCTGGTTACTCGAACACGCTCATCCGCTTCTAAAAGTTTCCATCATACCGCGTGGAGAAGCTGCGCTCGGATTTGCTCAATACTTGCCCAAAGAACAAAACCTGTACACCTATAATGAACTAAAGGACACAGTATGCATGACCTTAGGTGGACGTGTCATGGAAGAAATTGTCTTTGGAGACATCTCTTCAGGTGCTCAAAATGATCTGGAGAAAACGACACAAATCGCCTACGCCATCATTGCATTGTATGGGATGAACAAAAAAGTTGGTCCTTTCTCTTACAAGGACCTTCAAAACGAGTACAGCATGCGTCAACCCTACTCCGAAGAAACAGCTAACTTGATCGACAAAGAAGCACGTGCATTTATCGATGAATGTTATCAACGTACAAAACAATTGCTCGAAAAGCACCGTGACGATGTTGAAAAAATCGCTCAGTCGCTCATGGAAAAAGAAGTGTTGTATAAAGAAGACTTTGTGAAAGTTTTGGGGGAAAGGGATTTTGATGGGGAGGAGGAAGAATCATCCTCTGAGTAACTATTCTAAAAATTAGTCTAAAATATAGCTTTTGAATGATTTGAGGAATAATCTTCTCGTAGCTTAGATTTTTCAAACGTGGAACATTTTCGTTTGGGGGTATTACCATTTGGATTATTTTTTTTCATCATCATTCCATTTCTTAGGGTTCTTACGTATATATTCAACAATATTTTCATACGACCGACCATCACGAATAACATGATCATAGTAGTTCACTTGCCACAATGGGTTTCTACGATTGAATTTCTGCCTTGGAATTCGATGTTCGTCGATTAAATGATCGATTTTGTTCAATACCACATATTTATACCCTGCAACGAATGACGAAATAGATTTTGGTTTGCGCTGAAATGGTTGGGGTTGGTGATTCATCCAATTTTGAGATTTTTCGTTGGTTTTTGATTTGTTTATGGAAACCATTTGATCGGGAACCTTTAGGGACGCACGGCCGTGCGTCCCTAAAGGTTCCAACCCAACAATCGCATGCAAATGATTGGGCATTAAAACAAATTCACCCATCGACAATTCATCGCGCATTTCGAATGATTTAAACCATTCATCCGTGGCAATTCTGCCAAAATCGTTTAAAACCATTTTTCCTTCCACAATATTACCGAACAAACATACACGATCATAGGTGTTAATGGTGATGAAATATTGACCGTCCCTAGAATAATCCCAATTCTTTAATCGGTGGGATTCATTGCGGTATTTTCCTTTATATCTTTTCATCAGGTGGTAGTTTGATTTAATTTAAAATACGTATTATTTTTTTATCTGATGAATAGGGAATTGTTTTTTTACCGTGTGGGATTTTTTTCATCATGTCGGTTTTTTTTATCATGT
>CAYFTH010000137.1:0-6776 GCA_964346075.1 uncultured Fluviicola sp.
ATGGTCCCTGCGCTAACGCTTGGTCTTCAAAAGCTGCGCTTTTTCTTTTCCTCCGCCGGGCTTCAGAGCTTTCACCATCATTAACAATTTCCAGTTCGTTGCTCCTTCGATAAACTATAATGCGCCTCACCCACTAACTGACATTTACGTATAAAACAACATACAAGACCACCGCAAAAAGCACCGAGGATTGATTTGACTGCTAATTTGAGGAAAATAATAAAAAACCGTGCCTACCCACAATTACGGCATTCAGTAAATAACTTAGGCCATGGAATAAAAAACAATCTAAGGGGAAACAAGCGGATAAAAGATAATTCAATGAAAACTAATGGTGGTGAATACTGTTCCATCACCTATTTCTACTACCTCAAATAAGGTATTTTAGGAAAATCCCTGATGTTTTCCGTAGTTCTTTCAACTGCTTCAATTATATTTACCCTTATTTAGAATTCATCTTAATAACGAAATAGCAAGGAATGTATAGAAAAAGCAGTCGATTATTCCATTTTCGGGGCAATCCTCAGATAAGGAACAAAGGAAGAAGATTCTTAGCAAAACAATTGACGATTGCTCATGCAGCAGCACATATGCTCTTATTGCTCGTCTTTCTTTCTGCGTGCAACTCCTCGACTCCATCAGAAGAGAGTCAAAAAAGTAAAAAAAACGCATCCGCTCCTCAATTAACGACTTTCTATTTTGTTCGGCATGCGGAAAAAAAGCAAACCGATCAAGACGATCCTGAATTAAACAGAAAAGGTAAGAAGCGATCCGTTGCAATTGCCGAAATGATGAAAGAAGCAGACATTGATGCAGTATACAGCACGCCATATAAGCGAGCTACAGCAACAGTAGAACCGCTTTCAGATACACTGGGTATTGCCATAACGGAATACGATGCTGAGGAGGATCTGCGAACTGTCGTCAAAACTTTACTTCAAGACAACAAAGGAAAGCGTGTGGTAATCGTTGGTCATTCTACCACCATCCCTGGTATGCTGAATATCCTGCAGAAAGAACAGCACTATGAACCGCTCAATAAAGGCGAGCACGATGATCTTTTTCAAGTCATCTTCTCTGACAAAAATTTTGTGACGATCAACCACCTTAAAAACGCCACCTTTTTAAAACAACAAAATGATAAACCATGAGCAATTGTGCACCCCATTTACTCGTTGAAAGAGAAGCGTTTTATATAGCACAGTGTAAAAGCTGCAAGCGCATTGGACTCCACTACAAAAACCTTCTTGCTGAATTTCATTTGAAAGATTTCGAGTTGTGTAGTCAACAATTATTAGACGTAGACTTTTCAGCATCTGCTGTATTATTTCCCGATCGGAAACGACGCGTAGTCATTCGGTCTTGTCATCAATGCATTGATTTCACATTTACGCACCATGAGTTCAAGGAAATGAAAGATGCTTTATCACAAGCATTATTAGTGCTCAAAGCAGAGAAATTAATTCATGAAGCGGGAGCTTAAGCAATTTTACTCTTCTGTCCGTACTTTCTGTAAAGCTTGTTTAAACGTATCAGTAGGTTGTGCTCCACTTAAGGCGAACTTCTCATTGATCACAAAGAAAGGTACACCCTGCACCCCAATCTGCTGAGCTCTTTGTATATCTTGAATAACATCTTCTGTATAGCTCGCAGAATTATAAACATTTCCAACTTCCTCTTCCGACAAACCAACGGATGCACCAATAGATTTTAAAACATCCATTTTGTCAATATTCTTTCCTTCTTCAAAATATCCTTTTAATAATGCCTCTTTGAACTCGGCTTGTTTGCCTTTTGATTTCGCGAAATGCAACAGGCGGTGCGCATTTCTCGAGTTGGCTACTACCGCATTTTCAAGATCATAATTCAATCCTTCTTCCGCTGCCATTCCAGAAACGTGCTCATTCAGTTTTTGCGCTTCATCCAGCGAAATCCCTTTTTTCTGCGCTAAATGTTCCGTAACATTTTTATTCGGGTCAGTTTGCAACTCTGGATCCAGTAAAAAACTGCGATAGATCACCTCCACATCATCTTTTATTCCAAGCGAATCAACTGCTTTTTCAAAACGTTTCTTCCCGATGTAACAAAACGGGCACATTACATCACTCCAGATCTCAACTTTCATACTTTTCTTTTTTACAAAGTTACAGGTATTGACAGATAAACAGGAAAATAGTTCTGCCATTCCGGTCTTCATTGCGAGCCTGGAAGACTATTGAACCAAGGTTATCTTTAACTCAACCGCACTACGAGATCATCAGCGTAAACCATGCTTCCTGCTTCTAATGGTATTTCTTCGACCTCACCATCTTCATTAGCGGTAACCGTAGTTTCCATTTTCATCGCTTCAATGATAAACAGAGGTTGGTTCTTTTTTACTTGATCTCCTTTTTCGACTAAAATTTCACTCAGCGACCCTTGTAATGGCGCACCGATCTGTTTGTCATCGCGTTTATCTACCTTTTCACGCACGACTTTTTCTACAGCTACATTTTTATCTCTAACCTGGATATTTCTTGTTTGTCCATTGACCTTAAAGAAAACAGTAACCATTCCGTCATCATCGGTTTCTCCGACAGAAATCAATGTTATCAACAACGTTTTTCCACGTTCTAATTCAACAACGACTTCCTCTCCAGGATCCATTCCATAGAAGAAATTTTTAGTCGGTAGGTTGAAAACGTTACTGTACGAACTATGGTGTTCAGCAGCCTCCTCAAATACTTTTGGATACAATTTATAAGACAAGAAATCAGTAATATCCAATTTGCGATCCATTCTTGGTCCAAATTCTTTTTCAAAGGACGTGAACGCCTCATCGAAATCTACGGGATCCAAATGTGCGTTTGGTCGATCCGTATACGGGATTTCGTCTTTGAGGATAATATTTTGAATATCTTTTGGAAAACCTCCAACAGGCTGTCCCAGGTCTCCTTTAAAGAAGCTGACTACCGACTGAGGAAAAGATAGATTTTCTCCGTTTTCCAGTACATCTCTTATCGTGAGATTATTACTTACGAGATACTGTGCCATATCACCAACAACTTTTGAACTTGGTGTCACTTTAATGATATCCCCGAAGAGCTGATTCACTTCAGCGTACATATCCGTAATTTCATGAAAGCGATCCGCCAAACCTAAAGAATCTGCCTGTGGTTTGAGATTGGAGTACTGACCACCTGGAATTTCGTGCTTGAATACTTCGCCAGATCCGGACTTTAAACCTGATTCAAATGGATAATAGAACGTTCTCACTTGTTCCCAATAAATCGAATGTTTGGATAGGCTCTCCAGATCGAGCTTGTTTTCGCGTGGATGGTACTTCAGTAATTCAGTCAGCGTATTAAAATTCGGTTGCGAGGTGAGGCCTGAAAGTCCGCCAAGCGCCACATCGACAACATCCACACCTGCATCTATCGCACTCATGTACGTAGCTCCCTGCATAGAGGACGTATCGTGTGTATGCAGGTGCACCGGAATAGAAATTTCTGATTTCAATGCGCTTATTAACTCAGTTGCGGCCTGAGGCTTCAATAAACCAGCCATATCTTTAATGGCTAAAATATGAGCTCCCGCATTTTCGATGTCTTTCGCCAATTGAAGGTAATAGGACAAGTCATATTTTGTTCTTGCTGGATCGAGTATATCTCCAGTATAGCACATCGCCCCTTCTGCAAGACCGTTTGTCTTATTTCTTACGTGTTCAATACAAGGAGCAATCGATTGCATCCAGTTTTGAGAATCGAAAATTCTAAACAAGTCAATACCGTTCTCCCAGGACTCCTGAACGAAGCGTTCGATCAGATTATCAGGGTAAGCCGTATATCCAACTCCGTTTGATCCGCGCAACAACATTTGTAAGAGGTGATTCGGCATTTCTTTCCGAAACATTCTTAATCGTTCCCAGGGATTTTCTTTCAAGAAACGCATACACACATCGAAGGTAGCACCACCCCAAACTTCCATACTGAATATTTCGGGATGACTTTTTGCGTAGTGCGCAGCCACCTTTTGCATATCATAGGTACGCATTCTCGTTGCCAGTAAACTTTGATGTGCATCACGCATGGTCGTATCCGTAAAATGGATCTTTTGCTCTTTTTTCAACCATTCCGCAAATTTTTCTGGCCCTAACTCGGTAAGTAAATTCTTAGTTCCTTTAGAATAATCTTGACGCGATTTTGGGACCTCAGGCTGTAAAAACTGAGGTTCTTTCACTGTATTCTTAACGTCAGGATTTCCATTAACAGTGATGTCGCCCAGGAAACTCACTAATTTGGTAGCTCTATTTCGCGGTTCAGAAATCTTGAATAACTCCGGCGTGTTTTTGATGTAGTTAACAGTGACCAATCCGTTCCTAAAAGTTTCATCTTTTAATATGTTGTCGAGAAAGGCCATATTCGTCTTGACTCCCCTGACACGGAATTCTGCCAGCGCTCTTCTCATTTTCTTACAAGCATCATCCAGCGTTCTGCTACTCGCCGAAACTTTCACCAGCATAGAATCAAAAAAAGGAGAAATTTTCACGCCTTGATAAATACTTCCTGCGTCCAATCGTATGCCAAATCCTGAGGCACTTCGATAAGTAGAAATCACACCGTAGTCTGGTTTGAAATCATTCTGAGGATCTTCAGTTGTAATGCGACACTGTACTGCATAACCATTTGTATCAACTGTAGATTGATCCGGGATTCCAATCTCTTCATCTTTCAGTGTATAGCCATCTGCAATATAGAGTTGCGTCTTGATCAAATCGATTCCTGTAACAATCTCAGTAACTGTATGTTCGACCTGAACACGAGGATTCACCTCAATAAAGTAGATACTCCCATCATCATCGACAAGAAACTCGACAGTACCAATATTGTTATAGTTCACTGACTTACAAGTACGGACCGCATACTCATAAAGCTTATCTTTGATGTCCGAACTCAGATCTATGGAAGGAGCAAACTCTATTACCTTTTGATACCTTCGTTGAACAGAACAATCGCGTTCAAACAGATGTACGATATTCCCATAATCATCAGCAACAATCTGTATTTCTATGTGCTTTGGGTTTTCTACAAATTTTTCGAGAAAGACGGTCTCATCGCCGAACGCATTTTTCGCTTCACGACGGGACTCACTATAAGCACTGGTGAGCTCTTCCATAGTACGAATAACGCGCATCCCTCGTCCGCCACCACCGGAGGCCGCTTTTAACATCAGTGGAAAACCAATTCTCTCCGCTTCAGCTTTAGCGATATCAATCGTATCCAGTGCATCCTTATTACTCTCAATGACAGGGACATCACTTTTAACGGCGACCGCTTTCGCAGTGACTTTATCGCCAAGAGATTGCAGCACATCTACATCAGGGCCAACAAAGATGATGTCATTCTCAGCACATGCTTTGGCAAATTCTGCATTTTCTGATAAAAAACCATATCCAGGATGGATTGCGTCAATATTATTCGATTTCGCAACGTTAATGATCTCGTCGATATCGAGATACGGTTTTAAAGGCTCGCTATCTTCCCCCACTTGATAGGATTCATCCGCTTTGTAACGGTGCAATGAATAGCGGTCTTCATACGTATATATACCCACTGTTCGAATGCCCATTTCAGTGCACGCCCGAAATATTCGAATGGCGATTTCTCCTCTGTTAGCGACTAATACTTTATTGATCTTCATGGAAAAACTACTTTTACGATTGAATTCCCTATAATTTAAACAAATTCTTGGCTTCCACAGAGGTTTGAAGTAATAAAATGTATAAAACCACAGTCATTGAGCGGAATTCGAAAATCGCTTGCAAGAAGAATGTACACCTGACACAGGTATTAGGATGCGCAACGAACCTCGCGATATACCGCTCTGGCAGGTGATAATTTTTTACTATTTTGCAGTCGTGAGAAATTTAATCGTCGGCGATATACATGGATATCTTCATCCCCTTGAGGATGCCCTAAAAAAAATTAAATACAACCCAAAAAGTGATCGTTTTATATTTATTGGCGATTATATCAATGGAGGAAATGAACCGATAGAAGTCATTGAATTGCTACTCAACATCAAGAAAGAGGCAAGTCATCAACCTGTGTTTATTAAAGGAAATCACGATTATTGGTTTGCGGAATTACTAAATAGGGACTTCGCTCTGTTTCAAGACAAAAAATACATACGAAAAAAATACAAATCCTGGATGAAAAAAGGAGGAGACACCACCTATAATGCTTATCGAAAAGCTCATCCTTCCGTACTTGAGCAGCATAAACATGAATTTTTCGATGAGCTCCAGGAATTTTACCTTTGGGACAATAAACTCGCCGTGCATGCCGGTTTTGATCCGAATGTAGGTTTTGAGAAAACCCTTAAAAAAGAACCACATTCACTTTTCTGGGATCGAAATCTTTTCAAAACAGCATTAACAAAATTTGGAAAAAATAATAAGCGTACCAATAAATATGGAAAGCGCCGCAAACCTTTGGAGAAATTTGAGTCTATTTACATCGGCCATACCCCTACGATTAAATATGACTTTGATACCCCTCGCGTGATTGGTAACGTCATCAATGTCGATCAAGGATGCAAATACAATGGTAAATTGACCATTTGGAATGACTCCCAATACACATTTGTTCAAGGCCTTAATACTGAATAGAATAACCATATCTTTGGGTCAAACGCAAAAGGCAGAACTTTCTATCACGGGAAAAATTAATCGTAAAGAATGGGGACTCAACGCTAGAAACATGCGGTGTTTTAGTCAGCGATGAAGTAAAAATCAT
>CAYFTH010000138.1:0-6574 GCA_964346075.1 uncultured Fluviicola sp.
TCGCGTGGGATACAGTTACGATGTTACCGTTTCGCGATTAAATAATGGCGTTTCTGCCGGATCACATGAGATTTCACTCGGACTTGATTTGAATTGTACGAAAAAGCAACCGAGCTTTAGAACGGTATCATGTCCGTCTTTTTAAAAGAGTGTAACAGAAACGAGCGAAAGGCGTTATAGAAGAAATTTGTATTAAATATATGAAAACAAAGACCAAAAATATGAGAGGATTTACCAAATGGATGATGGCCATTGGAGCTATAGCATTAGTCTACTCTTGTTCAAGAGAAGTCTCTGATTCTACAGGTTGGGATTACAATAACCCAGGTATGGGAGGATTCCAAAAAGTTCCATACGTTGATCAGGAGACTGGTCCTGGACTCGTGCTAGTAGAAGGAGGTACATTTACAATGGGACGCGTTGAAGACGACGTCATGTCTGATTGGAATAATCGGCCAAGAAGAGTAACAGTTTCCTCTTTTTATATGGACCAGACAGAGGTAACTAATTTTCACTGGTTAGAATATTTATATTGGATCCAGCGTGCTTACCAAAGTTACCCGATGATATATAAAAATGCACTACCAGACACGTTGGTATGGCGTTCGGAGCTTGGGTTTAATGAAAAGTATGTGGATTATTATTTGCGTCACCCTGCGTACCGTGATTATCCAGTCGTTGGAGTTTCATGGTTACAGGCCAATGATTATTGTAAATGGCGTACAGATCGAGTCAACGAATATATTCTAATCCGGGAAGGTGTATTGAATTTCAATATTAATCAGGCAGATGAAGCAACGTTTAATACTGAAGCTTATTTAGCTGGACAATATGAAGAGGAGGTTCGTCAGCTTTTAACAGATCTGGATCCTTCAAAAGCTACTGGGAAAAAAGGGAAAGATTTAGGTAAGCGTCAGGTTCGAATGGAAGATGGTATACTTCTTCCTCGTTACAGACTGCCAACTGAAGCAGAATGGGAGTTTGCCTATTATGGTTTAATCGGTAATTTAGCTGAAGGAAATTCTGAGGTTATTGATGAGCGTCGTCGTTACCCCTGGGACGGACACTATGTTCGTCAGGATAATGAAGAGTTTCAAGGAAAGATACGTGCTAACTTCGTCCGTGGCCGAGGAGATTACATGGGAGTTGCAGGTAATTTGAATGACGGAGCAGACGTAACAGCGCCAGTTGATTCTTACTGGCCAAATGACTACGGTTTATACAATATGGCTGGTAACGTAGCCGAGTGGGTCTTGGATGTTTATCGTCCCCTATCTTCAGAAGACGTTGATGAATTCCGTCCGTTTAGAGGAAATGTATTCCAGACCAAAGTATTGAACAATGCAGGTTCTGTGGCTTACAAGAATTTCCAGGTGCAATACGATGTACACGGCATGAAGGAATACCTCAATGAATTTGAGCGCACGCGATACCAACGCGTTTCTGCACAGAAGCACGATCCAAATGATACTGTGATAGACAAAGGAACTCAAAAACATAACGAGTCAAAACAACCGGTAAAACGCGGTTATGCTCCGGATCCGTATTATGTTTCACACGGAAACGTGAAAGATTCTATGGAATTACAAATCATTCGTAATCTAAATGAGGTTTTAGATGAAGCTATTAATTACAAAAATGATAAGTATGACTCTGAGGCTTCAATGCTCATTCAGGATCGTATTTTTGACGGTATTTTTGCTGATGAAATACGTATTGGACCATTGGGCGAAGAATATTCCTTCGAGATTATTTCAATTCTTAGAGAAGGCTTTAACGAATATATCATCGACACGCCTGGTAAATTAAAATACCGAGATGTAACAGAAGAAGAAAATATCGGTAGGCTGAATTATCGTCGTGCTGATTATATCGACTATGAAGATGGAGATATTGAGTCTTCAATTCACTACGACAATACTGATCGCAAAAATGCAATCAACGAAGCTACAAGAGATCCAGATCTCGTAATGTACCAGGATAAGTATGAAGAGTACAATCTTAAAGGTAGTCAAATCAAACCAGGAGGAGACGATCGCACAGCTTGGCCAACGACGTTAGTTTCAGACAAGTCGCGCGTCTACAAAGGTGGTTCCTGGAAAGATCGTGCCTACTGGATGGTCGGTGGAAATCGCAGATTTTTAGACGAAGAACAATCTACAGATTACATCGGTTTCCGATGCGCTATGGATCGCGTAGGTAGTCCAACCGGGATTAACTACAATAGCAAAAACAATCGAAAATAATTCATAATTCTTTATAATAGAGCCCTGATAAATTATCAGGGCTTTTTTTATTTCAAATATGGAGCAGTTCTATCATTTATTTGACCAAAGTTCCGGCGTTTCAACCGATAGCCGAAAAATTACTCAAGGATGTCTTTATATCGCCTTAAAAGGAGAACGTTTCAATGGGAACCTTTATGCATCGGAAGCCATAGAAAAAGGAGCCAAATATGCCATCGTAGATGAAAAGCAGTACGCAGATTCTGAACGAATATTTTATGTCGAGGATGGGCTACTTACGCTACAAAAATTAGCTCATCATCACCGTATGAAATATGATATTCCAGTTATTGGTATCACGGGATCTAATGGCAAAACAACTACTAAGGAATTAATCGCAACAGTACTTCAAGAACAATACAGCGTCCTTTACACTCAAGGCAATCTCAACAATCACATTGGCGTACCGCTAACCCTGCTTCATCTTTCCAACCAGCATGATATTGCTATTATCGAAATGGGAGCGAGTAAACCCAATGATATTGATGAACTCACAACCATTGCGAATCCTACTCACGGTATCATCACAAACATTGGTAACGCTCATCTCGAAGGATTTGGTGGTCAGGCCGGAGTGATCAAAACTAAAAAAGAGTTATACGATGCTGTCGAAAAGGTGGGAGGAACACTTTTTATGAATGCAGATGACGAAATTTTGACTGAAGTGCTTCCTGAGGACATCCAGTGCATTACCTATGGAGAGAGTGCAGCGTCTGACGTTCATGGACAGTTAGATGAATTCATACCAGAAGTCGTATTTAGTTGGCGATCAAAAAATGGGTTTGGCAGTGAAATTAAGACCAATATTATAGGGAAGTATAACTTTTACAATATGCTTGCCGCTGTTGCCATAGGCGATTATTTTGAGGTAATTGCTGATAATATAAATGACGCAATTGCTAATTATATACCAAAAAACAATAGATCTCAAATAGAAAAAACAGAGCGAAACACACTTATTCTGGATGCATACAATGCTAACCCTACCAGTCTTCGGTCCTCTATAGAAAGCTTTAACGAAATGCCCTATGATGAAAAATTCTTTGTCATAGGTGATATGAAAGAGCTCGGAGAAGATTCATTAGATTTTCATAGGGAGATTATTTCACTAACTAAAGCATTAAACCTTCAAGGAATATTTGTTGGAAGTGAGTTTTCAAAAATTGGTAAGCAAGATGATTCGATCATGACTTTTGATTCGACAGAAGATGCCAGGTCTTTCCTTGTGACGGCACAACCAAAAAATAATTTAATACTGCTAAAAGGCTCCAGGTCGATCGGTTTGGAAAAACTAAAAGCTATTCTCTAATTCATTTTTAAACCTCCCCCCCACTTTTCTCCATCTATTACGTTCTTATAAAAAGAGCACACAACATTGGAAGTTAATGAAAAAATCATCGAGCGTGTAAAAGTGAATGATCGTAAGGTCATCCTTTGTTTGTATGATTCTACCTATAGCTTACTAATGAGTGTGGCCGTCAGGTATCACAACCAAAGAGAAGAGCAGATGGAAATTGTAAACAGTACCTTCATGAAAGTTATCGATAAGATCGATCAATATGAAGTTGGTACTAATTTCTACGCCTGGGTGAAAAAAATAGCACATCATACCGTTATTGATTATTTCCGAAGTAATAAACGTTACAAGGAAATGTTTTCAAATCAAATTGATGATAAAGAATATTTTTTAGAGCCAACAACAAAAGATGAACACGAATTTTCTCAGGAGGAGCATATCGAATTAGTGCTCAGCCATCTCCCCCCTGCTACACGAGTAAGCTTTAACTTATTTGCCATCGATGGCTACAGCTATAAAGAAATAGCAAAAGCACTGGATGTAGGGTACGAAACGGTAAAATGGCATGTTAAAGAAGCTAGAAAACGATTAAAAAACATTTTAAAAGAAGATACGTTAGAGTTTGAAAGGTAACAACGAAAATATAGACAAAATAGTGCGAGATGAGCTCTATAATCGTCAGTTCGAAGGTCCTCCTCAGGATTTTTTGAATGACTTGAATAAGCGTCTTGATGAACGAGACAAAAAGGGCTTTTTTGGACCGTGGAATGGAATCCTGGACGTCATTCTCATTCTACTCCTCGCCATTTACCCATTTCTTGGTGGGTCTGATCAACTAACAGCCGATCCTTCCCAATCCTTTGCGAGTCAGGAACAACAAGATGAAAAATTGCAATCATCGAAATCGTCAAGTAGTCGTGAAACGCAAGATATTGGAACCATTCAGTCTTCTAAAAACAGAAAAAATGCATTGACTGCTTCAAATGGCAGCAAATCTTCCATTGGTAGCGATTCTGAAAATAACAGCAAGAATAATAACCGAGTTATTCAGTCCAAAAATCAATCGCTGAGTGCTTCTAATAGCGATTCAAATGGTGGTACTGATGTTTCTGAAAAAAGTGCTTTTACAGGTCAGAACAATAAAGGTACTGGCGCATTGTCATCCAATCAAAGAGAGAATGGCGACCAAGACAATTCTGGGGACGCTAAAGATAATAATAGCCACCACAAAAATACGAACACTGAACATGATGCAGCAAGTGAACCGAAACACGTTCAACGCTCCAATCATCTATTGAGTAATTCTCAAGTCTACGCGAGCCAATATCCAATACTTCAACCGCAGATCAGAAACTGGGACTTTCCTCCTATTGGTTCATCTCGTATCAAACAATCTAATACTGAAAGTGAAAGTGAAATCACTAAACGTTCAGGTAAATCTACATCGCCATTTGATTGGGAGATTCAACTGTCTTCAGGAGTTCACTTTCCTCAATTAACTCCTCAAGAAGGAGCTAATGGAAGTGAACTGGCATTATACAACCAATCAGGCACTACTCCATCATACACGATAGGAGGAAGAGTAACTATTTGGTACAATAATTTTTCCCTCTCTTCTGGTGTCGATTTTCTGAGTATGAAGGAAGAAAACCTATTTGAATTCGAGGGAATTGAAACCTACGATTCGTCTTATGTCTCCAACGTGGATACAACTGTTATTTACGACTCTTTGCAACCTATCGACACTACCTATACTTACTACTACGACACTGCAACTGTTACAGACACGACTGTTAGTAGGATACCCGTAAATCAGCAATACACCTGGTTACAAATACCATTGCAATTTGGTTATCAATTCCGGCTCAATAAATGGGCTTTCATACCCCGTGCCGGGATCAATTTAGCCATTGGCGTCCGGCAAACTGAAAAGAATTATCCCAATGAGACTTTTGATAAACTACAATCTTATAATCCTTCAACTCGAGTATTGCTGAATTTAAACGGTAGTCTGGAAGTTCGTCGAAAGTTTGGTAACTGGCACATTTTTGCTCGAGGAGATTATCAGACTGGTATGCGACCCGTTCTCACAGGAGATTACTTCGACCGTAAGTATAGTGGATTTAGAATAAATTTAGGTATCGGATTAACATTGAAGTAATTGTTCAGGATCAAAAAAAGGGAAGCAAAGCACTTCCCTTTTATAACAGTTTATAAATCCTGAGTCACTCTTTATCATCTACTAATCCGATCTCTCTTAGTCGTTCCATCAGATAGTCTCCGGCTGTAATATCCTCATAAGCTTTTGGATGCTCATCATCAATACAGGAAGGTAGACAGTTTAACGGCATTTCAGAACGCGGATGTAAGAAAAATGGTACCGAATATCTACTTGTTCCCAGTTGTTCTTTCGGCGGATTCACTACACGATGCGTTGTCGAATTCAGTTTGTTGTTCGTCAATCGCTGTAACATGTCACCTACGTTAACCACAATATGGTCTTGAATTTCAGTAACTGCTACCCATTCGTTCTTCTTATTGAGTACTTCCAGTCCATCTGCGGAAGCTCCAACCAATAATGTAATGAGGTTTATATCTTCATGAGCTCCTGCACGAACTGCACCATCTTCGACTTCCCCAGTTATTGGTGGATAATGAATCGGGCGCAAAATACTATTTCCGTTTTCGATATGAGGGTTAAAATAATCCTCATCCAGGTTAAGGTGAATAGCAATCGCTCTTAACAGATGTCTACCTGTATTTTCAAACGTTTGGTAGGCTTTTTTTCCGGTTGGTAAAAAATCGGGAAGTTCATTGACTTCTACATTATCAGGATACTTTTCTTTAATTGGATCATTATCTTCTACGAACTGACCAAAATGCCAAAATTCCTTTAAATCACCTGCAGATTTCCCTTTGGCGTGCTCTGTACCAAAAGGAGTATAACCTCTTTGACCTCCTATTCCAGGAATATCGTATTTCTTTTTCACAT
>CAYFTH010000139.1:0-6442 GCA_964346075.1 uncultured Fluviicola sp.
TTAAAACTCTTTTTTAGCTTAGTTATCAACAATTTAAAGAAGTCTGAGTGAACCCCAATTATCGATTGATTTACTGGAGCCATCAGGTCGGATGGTCTGCAGCATACGATTACCCTTTGTGGGAAGATGGATCCTGGCGTGCTTCAGTTCAAGCAGGTGCAGGTGTTGATCTGGCACTTTTTGTGCAGCGACCCTTGTGGGGTTGGAACACCCGCGTTTTGCCGCGCATCGAATGGCAGTCGAAAAAGTCCTTTTCGGCATTTTTTGGACTGGGGGTTCAGTATAACAATAATCCCGACTATCAGGAATACGGCGCTATTTATTCGACCTGGGATGTTCCGATTCGATTGGGTATAGCTTTTCGACTTCAACCAAAGAAAATCTGATGATTGAGCATTACTTTACAGCGTGATCATGAATAACAAGGGTTAAAGCAACGCCTCCAGTTCCCAAGCCTGAATATATTTCACTCCGTCTCTGTTTGAATAGGGGAGTTCATCCATGGTCACAATCCATTTTTCATGATTGTCGCGGATAGATAATAACGCCGATTTTTCTCTTTCGTTTGTGGTTTCATCTTCTACGGAAAAAGCTACCTGGATATATATTGTAACACCATCTTTTTGAGCAACAAAATCAACTTCTTTATTGCGTAAATGTCCTACATATAAAGTGTAACCTTTCGCAGAAAGGATGAGGTAAACTAAATTCTCCAATAAATAACCATATCCATGCTGATTGTTTCCATAGATGAAATTTTTAAAAGACAAATCATTGAGATAGTACTTGGCATTTCCGCCGATTAATTCTTTTCCACGCACATCAAATCGTTCGCACTTATGGAGGATAAACGTGTGTTCCATGAAAGAAATATAACTGGCAATCGTATCATAGGTTGTGCTTCTTTTCTTTGATGAAAAATAGTTGACTAAATTCGTTATTGATGTAAGTGTGGATATATTGTTCGCGAGGTACTTGAAGACATCAGTTAATAATGAACTGTCTTTTATTTGATGACGCTGTATAACATCTCGCAGTAAAATAGTATCTCTCAATGCTCCTAGATAATGTCTTTTTGTCTCTTCATTTTGGAGGTGTATTAACTCTGGCAAACCTCCTGTACTCATGTAGTCCAAAAAGCTACTTCTTTGCTTCTTAAGTCTATGAAATCCGGCATATTCTTCAAAACTAAATGGAAAAACTTGCATTTTCACATATCTACCAGACAGCAGTGTTGCGAGTTCTCCCGAAAGCATTGAAGAGTTAGAGCCTGTAATGAATATTTCGACATCTTCCGTAAAATCTTGAGCGTAGGAGTTCACGAATTTTTCCCATTCTTTTATTTGCTGAACCTCGTCAATGAAAATGTAATATTTGCATGCTATCGAAAAATGTTTTTTATACAACTTTATGAATTGATCGAGGTCTTTATATGTTTTTAAAAAGTCAAATGCCGTAAACTCTGTGTTGATGTAAAGTGTATTTTCTTTGGACACACCAGTTTCAATAAGATGGTTGATGAACTGGCGAAGTATAAAACTTTTTCCTGCACGGCGCTGTCCGACCAATACTTTGATTAAGCGGTTATTCATAAATTGTTTTAACCAGCTAGTATAATGCTCCCGGTTGAAACCTAAATCAGGCTTGCCTTCCCAAAAATTATATTTTGATATTTTGTTGTAATATTCTTTCATACAATAGTAATTATACAAAAATACAATATTTTATTTTTAAAAAGAAAAAGATGTATAAAATACAAAAAAATACTTCATAAAAGATAAAATTGAAATAATTACAAAATATTCTTGTAAAGAAGATTATTTTACATAAGATCTTTAAATATATTCAATCTAAGATGAGCACAAGATTGTAATAAATATTCTCGTAAAAATGACAAATCAATTTTAAAAGATCTCACTATTCATAATTCAAATACCATTCAAAATGTTCTTGTAAAATTCGCTCCTTATTTTCCCTTACAAAATCTAAATATGATTGCGCAACGGGTGTTAGTTTCTTGCCTTTGAGCCAGATCAAGCGCCATTCAGTTTTTAACGGGAGGTTGTCCATTTCGAGAATATGTAATTGTTGAGTTTTTAATTCATTTTCAATCCCAATGAGTGGTAAAATGGAATACCCTAACCCTGCAATTACCGCTTGTTTTACAGCCTCATTGGAGGTCAGCTCCATCTTTTTACGTTTTTTTCGCTCTTTTGACTTGAAAAACTGTTCCATTTCATGTCGCGTTGCAGAACCTGGTTCTCTAAATATGAGTGCTTTACTTCTGTCAATGTCGGGATCATTACCAACAAGGTAGAGTTTGTTTTCGACTAATTTTTCTTCTTCAAACTCCATTTCATCAGGAATAATCGAAACCAACGCAAAATCAATTTCATTCTTCTTTAAACTCTCTATCACTTTTGTTTTGTTCGTGACATCTAGTTTTAAATCTATCCCCGAATGTTCATTTAAGAATTCACTAAGAAAATAGGGGAGGACATATTTTCCAGTGGAGGCAGCAGAAATTTTCAATACTCCTGTCATTCCCCCTTCATATTCCTTGGTTTTAAATTGAATTTCCTGGACTTCGGCCAAAACACGTTTAGCCATCACAGCAACTTCTTTTCCAAATTCCGTGACATGGAGCTTGCGGCCAATCACTTCTGTTAAAGGAACGGAGAACTGATCTTGAAATTTTTTCAATTGAATGGAGACCGCTGGCTGGGTCATAAAAAGTTCCTCAGAAGCTTTTGTGATACTCTCTTGTCGAACAACTTCCAGGAATATTTGTAATTGGTGAATGGTATAGTTCATAAACAATTATTATAAATATCATTGCAAATATAAATAAAAATATATGAATCATAATCCTTTATTTTGTCGTCAAATAGATTTTAGAGCAATTAAAAGCAACAAGTATGACAATGAAGCTATTTACCTTGATCCTGTTAATCCCGACAATTTTATTTTTCATCTCGAGTACATTACCTGCTATTTTGGGTGCAAAAAGAGTAAAATTGATTAATCAATTTATACTTTTCGGCTCCTTACTGAGTATCTTACTTTCATTCATTGGCGCATTTTACATTTATACCATTGGAAATGCTGAGACATCACTACTTGAATTTCAAAACTTAGGATTATCCATTCGTATGGATGCGTTAAGTATGTTGTTTTTCGGAATGATTGCGCTCCTCGGATTCGTAATTGTAAAATACAGCGTGAACTACTTAAAAGGTGATGCACGGCAACATATTTTTATGGGAAGGATGGCAGCAACCATTGCATCGGTTCAATTATTTGTGCTGTCTGGGAATCTTTTCATACTATTTCTATCGTGGGTGACGACGAGTCTTTTTCTTCATCGTCTACTCGTATTCTACAAAGAACGACCACGTGCTCAATCTGCGGCACTCAAAAAGTTTATTGTAGCACGTATTTCAGATCTATTCTTACTCACAAGTTTTCTGTTGATATATGCACAAGTAGGATCTGGAAGCTTAGCCACTATTTTTGAAGCCATTCAACAATCTGATTTGAGCATTTCGCTAAATTTAGAATTGGCTACTATATTTTTAGTACTCGCTGCAGTTTTTAAATCGGCGCAATTTCCTCTACACGGTTGGTTGGTCGAAGTAATGGAAACGCCAACTCCCGTTTCGGCTTTATTGCATGCTGGAGTATTGAACGCTGGGCCATTTGTGATTATGCGAATGGCATTTTTACTAGATGCTTCCGTCTGGGCTTCTAATTTGTTGTTGATTATTGGAGGAACAACGGCAATTATTGCTTCTGTCATTTTCCTCACGCAGTCTTCAATCAAAACAGCACTCGGATACTCAAGTATTGCGCATATGGGATTCAGCTTGTTCATCTGTGGAACGGGAGCGTATTCAGCAGCAGTTTTACACATCGTGGCGCATTCTTTTTACAAGGGACACGCATTTCTTTCTTCGGGCAGCTCGGTAAATTTAATTAAAACAAAACGAATTAAAACTCCGGCGCGCCTCAAACACCCACTTCGAATTACTTTAGGAGTAATATTGGCGTTTGCTGTTTATTTTGGGATCGCTGTCATTTTTGCGATAGATTTTAATTCAAACTTTGCGTTGTTCGCAGTAGGACTTGTCATAGTCATGAGTCTGACACAAGTAATTGTCCCTATTATAGATACTAAACAGCATGTTACAGCAGTGTTATTCTCTTGTTTACTTGTTGGATTAGTAGCCACTTCATTTTTCGGATTTGAACATATTTTCCATTCCCTGCTTGAATCTCAATTTCCAGCAGCTGTCGCAATGACTTCTAGTAGAATATTAGTTATTTCAATCATGCTGTTACTGTTTGCAATTGTGCTAAGTGTACAAGTGCTTTCACCTTCTTTTTTCAACTTAAAAAACGCTACAAAATTGAGTGTTTATCTGCGCAATGGATTTTATATCAACAGCTATTTTGATAAGCTTATTGGCGCGTATGATATCAAAAAAACAAATGCTTAAATGCTGAAAACTGAAGTTATTAAAAACAATTCAAAAATGAATACAACAAAACAAGATACAATGAATATTGAAGCACTTTTAGCAAATACATTACCGAAAATAGCACCATTATGGTCATTGGAGAATTTTGTTGCAGTGAATCCTTACCTGGGAAGCACAAACAAATCATTTGATGATGTAGCTCAATATTACAACAAGTTAAATGGCGCACAGTTAACCATGCCGCTTTCTTTCTACTTGAAGGCAATAAATGACGGAGTAATTCAAAACGAAGATCTAGAGAAGTCATTAAAGCATTCGGGTATGCATTCAACATCTGTTGAATATTTTATCAAAACAGTTCGAGAATTAAATACGAAAGAGGAGAAAAAGAATATTTCCATTCAACTCGCATCAGATTGTGCACAAGCCTTGACTCAAAAAAACTGGTCATCAATTATGACGGACAGTATTACATCCTGGGCTTCAAATCACTTTGATAAGGGAATTGCAACCTGGAAAGGAAATCAAAAGCCAGCTTCTAATTTTGTAGCTTGGAAACAGGAAGCGTCGATAGATCAAACACCAAAAATTCATGGATTAAAAGATTTTCATGCAACGATAAAAGACCTTCCAGATGATGCGAAATTAGCGATCGAATCATGTTTAAAAATTTTAGCTCCCGCTAAAGACACTGCAGATGCCTACTTACATGCGCTGCTATCAAGAGTTGGTGGTTGGTCGGCTTATAACGCTGGTCTAGATTGGGACGCGAAACTATACGGAGGTAAAAAAACACATCTTGAAGATTTCCTGGCCATTCTACTCGCCTGGGAACTGAGTTTCTTTGTATCGTTTAAAGCGCAAGGGTTTGAGGATTTGTGGAAACGTTCACAGCGACAAAATTCCGCGCTACTTTTTGAATACAACGAAGATCAAATAATTCGCCACAGCGTTGTTTTGCAAGATGCTTACGATTTTGCATGCCAGCGTTCACTGATTGAAAAGATCAATTCAACAAATAATGAAGTTACTTCGAAAAAAGACCGACCGCTTGTTCAAGCTGTTTTCTGTATCGATGTGCGTTCTGAAGTCTACAGAAGAAACCTTGAAATGCAATCTGACAAAATTGAAACTTTAGGGTTTGCAGGGTTTTTCGGTTTTCCCATCAATTACGTACCTATTGGACACGAGAAAGGACAAAACAATTGTCCGGCGTTGATCCCGACAGGAGCAACGATAAAAGAGGCGCTTCCAACACAGGATGATCATAATAAAGCAGTGCATTCAAGAAAAACACGTTTCCAACTCTACAGTGCTTGGAAATCATTTCGACATGGTGCGGTTTCTTGTTTCGGTTTTGTGAGCCCAATGGGAATGACATTTCTACCAAAATTATTTTTAGATGCTTTTGGAGTAACGCGACCTGTATCTAATCCTTCAAATTCGTTCTTATCAAAGAAAAACAGAAAAAACAAATCAGTCAGTCTAACACAAGAAAACGAGGGAGGTATTCAAACAGGATTGACACTTGATCAACAGGTAGAATTGGCAAAAAACGCACTTACAGCGATGTCGTTATCGAAAGATTTTGCAAAACTAGTTGTGATCGCAGGACACGGATCATCTTCTACGAATAATCCACACGCCTCAGGTTACGATTGCGGAGCTTGCGGTGGAAACTCGGGGGAAGCAAATGCAAAAGTCGCTGCAGAAGTGCTCAACAACAGTGAGGTACGATTTGAGCTGGCTAAAGTGCAGATTGAAATTCCCGATGACACGCATTTTATAGCTGCAGAACACGATACTACAACAGATGTGGTGCAGCTTTTTAAAACCGATGCTGTTCCTTCAGCGCGTGCCGAAGATCTTGCACAACTTCAAGAATGGTTAACAGCGGCCGGTAAACTGACGCGGACAGAACGTGCTGTTCGAATGAAAGTAGGTGATAAGCGAATCGATCA
>CAYFTH010000140.1:0-1691 GCA_964346075.1 uncultured Fluviicola sp.
CTGCTTTGATCGAGTCGGCTTCTTTTTGCTTTTCGTATTCGTACTTGTATTCCTGGCGGATGACTTCCTTTTGGTTTTTTTCTGATTCAATACTATCGCGATAGCTGATGTATAATTCATACATTTTCAGCGCTTCATCATAGCTGCCCATTTCTTTGTATTCTGACCATAATGTTTTAGAGGCATCTCTGGCTATTTTGATAGAACCTATTTTCTCAGCGAGTTCAAGCGATTTTTTACAATATAATATACCTTTTTTACGATTGCCCTTTTTAAAATAAGTGCCGCCTAAGTTGTTGTGTATTCCCGCTATGCCTCGTTGATCGTTCATCTTTTTACGTATCGCGAAGGATTGTTCGAAGTAGTCAATTGCTTTGTTCAGTTTGTTGCGCTTCATGTAAACATTCCCGAGATTATTGAGCAGCCCTGCAATCCCTCTGTTATCCTTAATGTTTTTTCGTATTTCGAGACTTTTTGTGTAGAATTTCATCGCTTCATCATGTTTCGATAGCTTTTTATAAACGGTTCCGATATTGTTCAATGACGATGCAATACCTTTCTTATCGTTTAATGATTCTCTGATATCTAAACCGTTATTTAGGTATTCGAGGGCTTTTTCATGGGTTCCAAGGTCCTTATAAAGAATGCCGATATTATTCAAAGAAGCCGCTATGACCCGCTTATCACCGAGTTCCTCTCGAATTTTTAAACTCTTTGTATAGTATTTAATAGCTTCTTGATAGTTCCCAAGTTGTTTATAGCTTGCACCGAGATTGTTAAGTGAATGGGCCCTACCTTTTTTCTTGTTCACTGCTTTCCAGAATTGTAAACTTTTCGATAAATACTCGATCGCTAGTTGATAATTTCCTTGTATATAAGAGCTCGCACCTTGAATATTCAGCCCTTGCGCCATAAATTCTTTAACCCCTTTCTCTTTAGCAAAATTATAGATGATTTGGCCCCAATAGAAGGCAGAGTCAGGTTTAGTATAAACGTAACCTTCTCCACCGTAATGAGCCAATGCTCTCAGACGAGCAGTGTCAGGTAATCTTTCATTATTCCAAATCTTAAAAAGAGAATCTGCTTTTGTCGATGGCATATCGGGTTGAGAAATACCGTAGGACACAAATAGCATCAAAAAATTGCAATAAAAAAGGGTTCTCATACATACAATATTATCATGAACAGGTGCGGCTCATTAAAAAACTGTTGACTTCAACTAAAGTTGTATCCCGAAGGTACTAAAATATAGTTAATTACGAAGTTGAGGCATTGCGAATATTTTTTTACCTTGATTGATCAATAGTTGAAATCTTAAAAAAAGCGAAAACCGACGAATAACTTAGGGTCAATGCTATTCAGATAGAACTTTGTTGTTTTAGCGAAGTAGCTTAGTAGAACTTTTTAAAATTTTTTACAGTGGCATTAATTTTTTACTTAAATGCAATTCAACTCAATATTACGCGCTGTTGAAGGCTCTAAAAACTGATAATATCCGTGAGATAGTACCGATAATTCGAGACGTATTTGAACTAATACCGAAGCAAAGCGCATCGAGATGATCACTGTTAACTATATCAACTAATTCTGGCTTCGGGCTTCGAGAACATTTCGGCAAGCTCAATATGCTCCTCAGCCTCACTCCTCTGCTCAACACTCTTGCTCAACACTCTTGCTCAACACTCTTGCTC
>CAYFTH010000140.1:1791-6439 GCA_964346075.1 uncultured Fluviicola sp.
TGCTCAACACTCTTGCTCAACACTCTTGCTCAACACTCTTGCTCTTGCTGTATGCTCACTACTCCCTCCTCTTGCTTTCTCCTCTTGCTCAATACTCTCTCCTCCCTACTGTTCTCCCCACATATTAAAACAAACCACCAACCACAATTTATTGAATAAATGTGATTCGCCATTCAAAAAGCGTTCTTTCAATTGGAGAATTGCTTTTACGTTATAAAAATCATACTGCGCTAAAACCTCTGCATTGACGTAGTCCTCTAGTAAAAATCGTAGGTCTTCCGATAGCCATTGCTGCAAAGGAATACCAAAACCCCATTTGGGACGATCAAAATATTCCTTAGGAACGTAATCGTAAAGTACCTGCTTCAATAACCACTTTTGGGTTTTGCCCTGCATTTTTAGTGAGGAATCCAGGTTGAGTGTGTACGCAACAATATGGTGATCCAGTAAAGGTACACGCGCCTCAATTCCATTTTGCATGGTGACGCGATCCACTTTGGTTAATAGATCGTCGGGGAGGTAATAGTTGAGATCGTAAAACGCTTGCTGTTCAGCAGCAGATAACTTTCGTTGGAAGAAGAGTCGATCCCGTGGATCTTGTGAATTGAGCTGAAAATAGTGATTGCACTCCCTTAATGAATAAAATGATTGGTCGACTGAAAAAATATGTTGATTCAAATTATGACGGAGACCATAGTTAAAATATTCCCCGGCACGTTCCCATTTTACCGGGGACATCTTTTTGAATCCAGTTTTGAGCATAAATCGGCTGAACTGCACCAATGGGTTTTGCAAGCGTTGTTTCCACGCATAACGTCCATATCCCAGAAACTGTTCGTCCCCGCCATCACCGGTTAAAACCATCGAAACCTTCTTTTTTGCTAATTGGGAAACGAGAAAGGTCGGAACTGCTGAAGTATCCGCGTAGGGCTCATCATACCATTCTGGGATCTTAGTAATCAGATCTTGAGCATCTTTTTGCGACACTGTATATTCATGATGATTCGTATTTAAATGCTTTGCGACCTTCTGAGCATGTTCGCTCTCGTTATATTGCGCTTCTTTAAATCCAATGGAGAAGGTGTTGATGTTTTGTTTTGCCCGATCTTGTGCAACAGCTGCTACCATTGAAGAATCGATTCCACCGCTGAGAAAAACACCATACGGAACATTACTTTTTAAACGGAGATCTACACTGGTTTGGATCAGTTTATTTAATTTCTTTTTAGCTCCAACCCGATCCAACACTGTGTTTTTTTCGATTTGATCGGAAAGGCACCAATATTTATTCTTCGATAAGCCGCTTGAATCCAATATTATATAGGATCCCTGTTCCAATTTATGAATATCGCTGTAAATGGTCATTGGGGCAGGAATAAAACCGAGCTGGAAATATTGTTTAATTGCTGCTCTGTTCCATGTTTTGGTGTTCGTGAAAGCCGTTAAACTTTTCATTTCTGAAGCAAAAGCAAACGTATTTCCATCCCAGAAATAATACAGCGGTTTGATTCCAATACGATCTCGAAATAAGGCAAGCGATTGTTCCTCTTCATCCCATACTGCAAAGGCAAACATTCCGTTAAAATGATCAACACATTGCTTCCCCCAATGCATGTATGCGTGCAGAACAACTTCTGTATCTGATGAGGTCTTAAACGCAACTCCTTCCTTTTCAAGGGTCATTTTGATTTCCTCAAAGTTGTACACTTCTCCATTAAAAACGAGCGTGAAGCGACCAGAAGGATCCGTCATAGGTTGGTTGGCGTCATCGGAAAGATCGATGATACTCAAACGGCGATGCCCCAGTCCACAAGATTTAGAGTCGCTGACAAAAACACCATCTGCATCTGGTCCGCGATGCGCAATGGTTGCGCTCATCTTCTCGAGTTGAACTTCGTCGATCGAATCGTTCAGTGAAACTATTCCAGCTATTCCGCACATATTCTATAGCAACGAAAATACGATTAATTGCAAACTTTTTTGATTTGTTGATGCTCAGTTTAAATTAATATCGTAATATTGCAATATATAAATAATAGAAATGGGGCTGTCAAAAACTGATTTATTTACGAAAGAGCAGAACGATATTGCATCGATTGCAAAATGTATTGCACATCCCGCAAGAGTTGCAATTCTACAGTATTTGTTGAAGAAAGACTCCTGTGTAAACACTGCGCTTGTGGGAGAACTGGGGTTGGCTCAAGCTACGATCAGTCAACACTTACGTGAATTAAAAAATGCAGAGATTATACAAGGAACCATAGAAGGAAAATCAATGAATTACTGTATTAATCCAACAATGTGGTCGCATATGAAAGAGTTATTTAACGGAATATTTGACCAGCACCCCTGCTGCCAGGAAAGTGATTGTTGCTAAGGATGTCTCACTTCAATCTCGATACAATTCTGACGTTTCGTTTCACTGCAGTCAGAATCACTCGATTTCCGTGAGAATGATGTTTAATGAATTTAGAAAAACTAATTACAAATTACGATTAACAAATAACGAAAGACATGAAACTATCAGAAGTAAAAAACGCATTAGAAAACCTCGATGAGGTTAAATTCGAACTACCCAATGGAAATTTTGTTCCTGTTCATTTCCACGTGACTGAAGTGGGAGTGATTACTCGTCATTTTATTGATTGTGGAGGAACAGAACGCCTTGAAAAAGTAGTCAATTTTCAATTGTGGGAAGCAGGCGATTTTGATCACCGGTTGGCACCACAAAAGCTGCGTAACATTATTGAACTCTCAGAGGAAAAACTGGGTATAGGAAACTTAGAGGTCGAAGTGGAATATCAGCAAGATACGATCGGAAAATTTGATCTTGCAGTCAAGGGCGATCACTTTCAGTTGGTGAGTAAACAAACAGCTTGTTTAGCACAAGACAAATGCGGTATTCCAGAAGAAAAACAGCAAAAACCACTCGCTGATTTGGGCAGCAACGACGGAAATGCATGTGCTCCGGGAAGTGGTTGCTGTTAAACGTCAATAATGATTTTAAGAAGAGATAAAGACGGCTGAGAACGACGGCTAAGGACGAGGGTTGAGGACGAGGGCTGAGGAGCATATTGAGCTTGCCGAAATGCTCTCGAAGCCCGAAGCCCGAAACTTTAAACGCTAAACTCAACATTGTGGGAACTTTTGAAAAATATTTAACACTCTGGGTCATCGCCTGTATTGCTGCCGGAATCGGACTTGGGTATCTGCTTGGAGATCAAATAACTGTACTAAGTGACTGGAATATTTCAACGGTGAATGTACCGGTCGCTATTTTAGTGTGGCTGATGATTTATCCAATCATGGTACAGATTGATTTTAGCTCGTTAAAAAACCTAACGAGAAACATGAAGGGATTAGCACTAACAGTTGTAGTGAATTGGTTGATCAAGCCCTTTTCCATGGCCTTTTTTGCCTGGTTGTTCTTCGATCAGGTATATGCTGCTATCCTTTCTCCAGACGATGCTGAACAATACCTCGCCGGGGCTATATTGCTTGGGGCAGCCCCTTGTACCGCTATGGTTTTTGTTTGGTCGTACCTGACAAAAGGAGATGCAACCTACACATTGATCCAGGTTTCGGTGAATGACATTATCTTACTCGTTGCTTTCATTCCTATTGTTGGGGGATTATTCCATCTATTTGGAATTGAAGTGATCAATGAAAATCAGGAACTCGGGATTCCTTATAAAGCGTTGACGACTTCCGTAGTTATTTTTGTGGTTATTCCGCTGATTTTTGGTTATTTGTCTAATCGTTGGCTCATTAAGACCAAAGGAGAGGAGTGGTTTGAAAATAAATTTTTGAAAGCGCTGAAACCTGTGTCCATTGTAGCATTGTTAACGACGCTCATTTTATTATTTGCTTTTCAGGGAACGAAGATCATCGAACAGCCAATTGATATTCTTCTGATTGCTATTCCCTTGACGATTCAAACATACTTTATCTTTTTTATCGCCTGGTTCATTGGAAGGTATATCAAATTGAAACACAATATCTGTGCTCCTGCAGCAATGATTGGGGCGAGTAACTTTTTTGAACTCGCGGTAGCTGTTGCTATTATGTTGTTTGGATTAAATTCTGGTGCTGCGCTTGCTACAGTTGTTGGGGTTTTGATCGAAGTGCCCATCATGTTATCATTAGTCGCTATGGCCAATAAATGGAAATACTAAATCATGTTTGATAGTGTAGCGAAATATTGTGAGGATCGAATAAAGGAGTTTGATCAGATTCCAGCGGATCGAAAAGAGCAACTGAAAAGGATAAGTAAATACATAAAAGAACACGATAATCCTCAATTGATTTTCGTTTGCACGCATAATTCACGTCGTAGTCACTTTGGTCAAGTCTGGGCAACCATTGCGGCGAAATACTATGGGTTAGTAAGTACTTACTTTTATTCTGCAGGCACTGAAACCACAGCCTTTCATAAAAATGCGATCGAAACTTTAAAAAGAGCAGGGTTGCAGGTGAAAATGACAAAAGATGGTAAAAATCCAACCTATATGATTGATTACGGAGCTGAAAATCCAATAAAATGCTTTTCCAAAACGATAGACGATAACTCCTTACCGCCAAGCAATTTTGCGGCTGTAATGACCTGCGGACATGCAGAAGAAAACTGTCCGTTTTTACCGGGAGCAGA
>CAYFTH010000141.1:0-6358 GCA_964346075.1 uncultured Fluviicola sp.
ACAGAAGACTGGCACCTGCAAAATATTCGACACCCTGAATAAAAATGGGAAGCGCCGAAGCCTGGAACCCAAGTTTACGCTTCGACCAATATTTGTAACTCAACCCAATTCCTTGGTTGGTAGAAAGGCTCAGCCCTAGTTGATGTGAAGAGAGATTAATCGGGGGTTCCCCCGATAGCGAATCTTCTGTTGAGTCTTGCGACCATACTGCAGTACAAAAGACAAAATTGACCAACGCTATATGCATCCACTTTATCATAGCTCGAAATTAAACAAATGACATGAAAGTCAAGTCAGTTTTCGGTGACAAAAACAGAACTTTCTTAAAGCACTGTTAGAATGATTACTACTCAACCTTTTCGCCGATAAACTCGTAGCCTGTGTAATATTGAACACCGCCAAAAGGACCTAAATTATACGAATCCTGACGTCGATAGATCATTTTATTGTCCTCAGTAAATCGTTGCGTAATACTATGATTATAGGGCATATACTCGCCTTTTTGAATACTTTTTTCTGTGAGGAATATTTTGTCATAAAAATGCGTCGAATTGAATTGAAACACCGTGGAGTCTTCGTAATAATTCAGCTCTGCGAAGGAACGCTCTAAGGAAACTGTGATTGTTGTATCAAGAATCGTGTCGTAAAATGGAGGCATGGGAGAAAGGTAGATTCTTTCCACGAGCCTTCCTGTATATGAGCCTTCAATACTATCCGCCAAATGGCAATAAGTACATTCGGGGATTTCTTGAATTTCCTGGTGCTCAAATTTTTTGCATGAAACTGCAAAAATTCCAACGACACCTATCACAATGTAATTCATACTATTCAAAGTTTTTGAAAGTAGTTTTGTTCACCTTTTAAAAGAAAAAAAGGGATGACGAGTTCATTTTTATAAAATAATTTCTCCGTTTTTGGTTTGTTTATTTCAACTGTATTGTGACCAAATAGTTATTCATCTTTATACCCCTCAAATTCAAGGGCCACATAGTCATAGCTCCCACCACTATATGTTTGAAAGCTGCCCATTCTACTAACCAACATGCGGTTATCTTCTGTGAATTTTTGATTATCATAGCTACCATAGGGAGTAAATTCACCTGTTTGAATGGATGACTCTGATAATAATATTTCATCGTGGAAGTGGGAGCATTCAAATTTGAATATCAGAGAATCTTCGTATTCGTTGAGATCATCATAGCTCCTTGTGACATTAACAGTTATCACTGTATCGATAATGGTGTCATACCCTAATGGTTGACTACCTTGAACAGGACCAAAATCTCTCTCCACGAGCCTTCCTGTGTACGACCCTTCAATGCTGTCGGCCAAATGGCAATAAGTACATTCGGGGATTTCCTGAATTTCCTGGTGCTCAAATTTTTTGCATGAACCCAATAGAAATGCAAAACTTAGAAATATGAATAGTGCTTTCATGGTCAATTATTTTTAGAAAAGTAATTTTGCTCCTCTTTATATGGAAAGACGGGAATCATTAATTTATCACCTTCAAAGAGTTTGATCTTGATCGCACTGTTGTTTTCCCACTTGCAGACACAACTAATCGTATCACTGCCTCCCGCACTGACTTTTTGTAATTTGTATTTTCGATGCAAAGACCCGTTAATAAAGGTTTCGATATTTCCGTTATCGAGCACGCGTACTCCAACTTTATGATCGACTTCTTCTGGTGTCAAAAATTCCAGGTCTGAAACTCGGATATATGCGAGATGGTAATCGCCTTCATAAGAGTCGATATTTTCAACACCTTCTTTTTCACATGCGGTTAAAACCAACAAGAAAGTAATGATTAAATATTTCATTTTGTTTTTCAAAATTGATACATTATTGTAGCACCAGGCAGAGGGAATGAAATAGGTAAAAAAGAAGGATACCGATCACTATCAAAGTATGCTATTATACCATCTAATTTTAAACTAATTGAAATGATATCCTTAATATTAAATTCGTATCCTGCTCCAATGCTTATCACTGCAGAATTTGAAATATTGGATCCTCCATACCTACTGTGATACATTACTGCTCCAGCATTAATAAATGGAAAAGAGCGTTTCTGCAACGCAAACCTGCAAAGCAAGCTGCCACCAAGAAACAAATGGACATCATCTATTACTATGGGTAAAATAGATCCTTGAAATCCGAGTCTTTTCTCGTACCACTTTTTGTAGCTTATACCAATTCCCTGTGAAAGAGAAGCGCTGAGCCCAATCTGATGAGAAGAATTGTCCATGTGAATCGAATCGACTAATGTATCGCTAGTCGGTTGCTGTGCTTTTAAAGTCAAGCAGCCCACAAATATCATCAATATGCAAACAATCAGTTTTTTCATAATCTGTAATGCAATCCTATTCCAGCTGAAGGTAAAAAACCAGGGCCACTGTACCACAATGCACCTATCCTGAGGGTCAAATCCAATTTGTTGTCCCCCTTTATTCTTACACCCCATCCACCACCAGCGCGGTATAAAAAGCCCTTTTTGATCTCGTCAACGTACACGGTTTTACCATTTGGTTCTTCGTATGATAAATATTCATTATAAGTATATTTTTCTCGTTCTCGAGTAAATACTAATCCATTCGCAATGTATATGAACTGATCGACCTTTTCCTTTTTCTTTGTAATGAAATCAAATTCAAATCCCTGGAACAGGAATAGTTTTTGTTCTTGAGTAAACACCGGAATACTGGCGACCTGAAAACCAAATTTATCAGACATGTATCGGTAAGAGAATCCTAAACCTGAGGTCATTCCTACATTGAACCCAAAACTGTGTTTACTCTTTTTGGACGGGTTCCTCTCCTGTCCGGCGCCATTCACTGTCACCATGAAGAAGAATAACGCTATGTAGGCTGCTGTTTTCATTTATTCTTTTTCTTTCAGTTGGTAGTATAAAGAAATCCCTGCTGTAGGAAATGTTCCCAAATTTTTTAATCGAAAATTGACGATCCGTTCAAAAATGTTCTTCGGGTAATTGTTAAAGTCAGTAGACCGAGCGACACCTCCCATGACGTTATAAATTCCATAACCAATGGATACATTGAGTCGTAATTTTTTGCCAAGGGGCCTCCAGTAATCTACATGAATCCCGGCATTCAACTGTTTTTTCCACTCTGTTTGAAGAGTGAGTCCACCCTCCTTGTATTCAAAATATTTATCGCGCAAGTGCTTGAACCGTGTGGATATACCAACAATAAGATCTCCATTTTCCAATTGGTCTAAGCGCTGCATGAGCGAGATACCTGCGTTGTATTTTATTCGGCTACCGACAGTATACCCGGAGAAAGTTGCCTGAGTTGAAAATCCTTTATACGAATACCGATACGATGGTCCAACTCCCGATATGGTGTTAGCATTCAACCCCAGCGAATGGTTTGACTGATCTTTTACATCCTCCTGACCAAAAAGCAGCGATGAAATTATGAATGGTATAAGAATAAGTAGCCGCATAGTCAGTTAACGATTCTTGTGAGGATTTCGTTGGGATAGAGAACTCATTCGTCTTTATAACCTTTAAATTGCAGACTAACATAATCTTCACTCCAACCGAATCCCAATTGAACAGATGATTCACTACTGACCAGCATCTGGTTGTCTTCGGTGAATTTTTGTACTTTATTATCGCCAATGGGTCTAAATTTTCCGGTTTGAATGGATTCTTCTGTCAAGAATATTTGATCGTGAAAGTATGAGCAGTCAAATTTGAATATAATTGAATCCTCATATTTATTGAGTCCTGAAAACGTTCGATCTACGTATACGGTGATCATTGTGTCTAAAATGGTATCATAGGTATAACCATAGCGGTCTCTTTCTACTAACCTTCCGGTATAAGAGCCATCTATACTATCAGCCAAATGGCAGTATGTGCACTCGGGAATGGTTGTAACATCTTTCGTTTCGAATTTATTACAGGCTGTTCCAGCACATAACAGGACAACAAAGAGTAAAAAGTATATTTTCATGATGTTTTAGTTTTTACGAAATACATTTTCTTCACCTTCATAAGGAAAAGCAGAGAGTTTTACACGATTTCCGTCATAAAAAGTAACAGTTATACCATCTTGCAGCGTTCGCTGGTAGTTGTATACCTGTTCTTCATCATTTTTTTTAACCAACTCCTTCATACTGTATTTACTGTGAAGTTTGTTGTCGACATACGTCTTGATAGTTCCATTTTTTTTGACGCGAATCCCTGCTTTAGTTTCTATATCTCCTGGCAACATATATTCAAAATCGGAAACTTTTATGTACTCCAAACTGTAGTCACCAGAATAATTGGATGCCTCATGGAAATTTTCTTTCTGGCAAGAGGCAATAATGATCAATGCACAGATGATGATCGTTCTCATAACTATTTAGTTTTGTCGGTTATTCTGTAATGCATTCCCAATCCAATGCTTGGTAATACATTACCGCCATTGAAACTCGTGATATATGTTGCACCCAATCTCAGTGTCCAGTCAAGTGCTTTTTCTCCGTGAATTATCATCCCACATCCACTTCCCGCTCGATACAGAAAAGAATTGTTAAAACCTTCAGAGATTTTATTTGGTGGAAAAAATGCTGTGCTATTTCCTGCGTAAATGAAGTAATCAGCATGTTCTTTTTCTTTGACAACATAGTTGAATGAAAGACCTTGTAAAAAGATCAGCTCTTCCACTGAAAGATAAATGGGAAGTGACGAGACTTCAATACCAAATTTATTCGGCATGTAGCGATACGAAAAGCCAATCCCCGAAGTGAACCCCAAATTAAACCCAAAACTGTGCTTACTATTGAGCTGGTGAGGAGTTTCCTGTCCTTGTGCATCTTTACCATTGAGCGAATAGAACAAGAGTAGCATTGCTATGTATGCTGTGAGTCTCATTTAAAAGTGATAGTATAAAGCTACGCCACCTGTAAAAAATGTGGCTAAATAAAATACGCCGAAATTGAAGTCAAGATCTTTATATTCCGATGGTCCGACTGGCTTGGGGAAATCATCTTCATTGAAATAAAGTACCCGACCAAAAATATTGTATAATCCATAACCCAAAGAGATGTTGAGTGATAGATTGTTTTCATAGCGGCGCAAATAGTCAAAGTGAATTCCGGCATTGAGTTGATTTGTCCATATAGAGTTCTTCTTGAGTTGATCGCCTTCCCGGACAAAAAGCACATCCCTCATTTGCTTGTATCGACTGGAAAAGCCGAAATAAAAATCACCTTTTTTTGATTGATGAAATTGATGCATTACTGATCCACCTACATTATATTTGATGCGACTTCCATATTTAAAACCAGAAAATGTAAACTGAGAGGCAAATCGATTGATTTCATACCGATACGATAGACCAACTCCCGATATGGTGTTGGCATTTAATCCTATCAAATGACGACTTTTATTTTTCGTCTCTTCTTGCCCGAAAAGGAAAGGTGAAATTATTAGTGGTATGAGCAAAAGTAGTCGCATAGTTCGTTAACGAATGTAATGAAAATTTCGTTGGATTTTTTTATCAACCATACTTTATCGTCAACCTTAGATGGTAAAAAAGGAGACTGATGCGCTCGAAGTCTCCTTTTTGAATCCATGCAGGTGACTTTGAGAGTCTCAGCCACCTGCGGCTTTTTCTTTGAGATCACACAAATAGAAAAAATAGTGATTTTTTCAGGAAATTGGTTAGAGGTGGAGCGATCACGCATATTAAAACTGATTGAGTTGAAGACAACCGGACTTCTCTCCGTCGGTTGACGGATTCGAAGTGACGGTTGTCTTGGGTGAATGTGTCGTCGCGCTGCGCGACGAATGAACAAAAAGTAAAATGCTTATCCGTTTGTTTACCCAAGATTGATTTTTACTACACATAAAGGCTAGTCATTTGTTTCTCCCCCACTGCGACAGGCTCAGTTCAGCGCTTTGGAGGGGGCTAGAGGACTATTTTACTTACAAGTCAATGATCGACAAATTTTTAATCTTATTTTTTCGAAAAACGGGTTAGTTATTTATTGTGTTTGCTCTAACTATTATCCTCCCCCTAGCCCCCTCCAAAGGGGGAAGTGTGATCAACTAACCTACTACACAAAAAGGCCAGTCCTTTATTTCTCTCTAGAGCGCTGTGCCGAGCATTTCGAGGTAGGGGAAGCTTGACCAACTAACTTTTTCCTTAATGATAGGAATTCCAATCTCTACTTTGAAAAAGAGGTTAACAACTAGTTACAAATTGCCCTATTCACGCCCTTTCTCACTACTCACTAATTCCCGAAAACTCCCGTCAGCAACGCCACATTTATCTGCGCCGTCCTATAATCCATATACGCCTGAATCAATCGTCGTCGCGCTTCAACGACACTCTGCTGA
>CAYFTH010000142.1:0-3434 GCA_964346075.1 uncultured Fluviicola sp.
TAGGCTATGATTGCTGGTAGATCTGCAATAGTAATAAAAGAGGGTTCACGTCGCTCATTTAGTGAAGAGTAAAATAAATTAGTTTTACGTTATGACCCTATATCCTAAACTCTGGACTCCAAACCCTATACCAAATTATACTCCACATCAAATGCTTTCAATGAGTCCAGAAGCTCTGGGGTAATATCAATTCGTACAAATCGTGATGGCATGTCAACTTCCATATTGTTCACAGTATCAAAAATGTTGAATTTTACGGGATATTTCCCCTGATGCGCTTTGAATACCTGGTCAATGTCCTCAATAAAGCGTTGGTTCACTTGATTCAAGGCTAATTTGATCTGTAAAGCCTGTGTTTTCTGTTCGCGTAAACTGGAGAGAAAGTCGATTTTATGTACTTTGAATTCAAATTCATCCTGTCTCCAGCGTTTAGGCTGAACTTTTCCGACTAAGTAAATGAAGGCCCCTTCCGACATGTAGTCCTTAAATTTGCCGTAGTCCTCCCGAAATAAAAATAATTTTGTCGAGTCGTTATAGTCTTCGATTACAATGGTGCCGAACGGATCTCCTTTTCGAGTGTGTCGATGCTCCACCTCGGTAATGATGGCAGCAATTGTAAACTCCCTATTCTTGAATTGATCCAGATTGTTAATGTGCTCAATAGAGCCCGTGCAGAAAGAGTCGATATCAATCCTGTAATCATCCAGTGGGTGACCTGAAATGTAAATCCCTACTACTTCTTTTTCCTTGTTGAGTTGTTGAAGTGAAGACCACTCCTCAACCTGCGGGATTTTTGGTGCAGGGGTAGCTACTCCTGATGATTCGCCAAATAAACTAGCCTGGCTGGAATTGATACTTTCCTGATGATTGGCACCAAATTTAATCGCATTGGCCAAGAAGGTTCTGTTATTTTCTTCGGCAAAGTACTGTGCGCGGTGGACATTTGTAAAAGAGTCCAAAGCTCCGGCTAATGCCAGTCCTTCAAATGCTTTTTTGTTACATTTTCTAAGATCTACGCGTTTGGTAATGTCAAAAATATCAACAAAAGGACCGTTCTCTGTACGTTCCTCGACAATAGCTTCAACAGGTCCGGCACCCACACCTTTAATGGCTCCTAAACCGAATCGGATCGCCCCTTCTTTGTTCACCGTAAACTTAAAATTGGATTCATTGACATCGGGACCGAGAACGGGAACGCCCATGCGCTTACATTCCTCCATAAAGAAAGTCACCTGCTTGATGTCATTCATGTTGTTACTCAACACAGACGCCATGTATTCAGCAGGGTAATTTGACTTTAAGAAAGCTGTTTGGTAAGCGATCCAGGCATAACACGTAGAGTGCGATTTGTTGAATGCGTAAGAGGCAAATGCTTCCCAGTCGCGCCAAATTTTTTCAAGTTTCTCCTTGTCATGTCCGCGTTCGTGTCCCTGATTTAAAAATTGAGGTTTGAGTTTTTCCAGCAGGTCGAACTTCTTTTTCCCCATGGCCTTACGCAAGGTATCGGCTTCACCTTTTGTAAATCCAGCGAGTTTTTGTGAGAGCAACATCACCTGCTCTTGATAAACCGTAATTCCGTAGGTCTCTTCCAGATATTCCTTAGTAGCTTCAAGGTCGTACTCGATTTCCTGTTCTCCGTGTTTTCGTTTAATGAAAGAAGGTATGTATTCCAGCGGTCCGGGACGATATAATGCGTTCATGGCGATGAGGTCAGCAAATGCCGTGGGTTTTAGCTCCCGCATATATTTCTGCATTCCAGGAGATTCGTACTGGAAAACACCTACAGTCTCACCGCGTTGAAATAATTCGTATGTTTTATCATCATCCAGCGGGAATTCATCGGGCACGAGTTGAACGTCGTGGCGCTCCTTGACAAACGCGACTGCATCTTTAATCAGCGTCAAAGTTTTGAGTCCGAGGAAATCCATTTTCAGCATACCTGCTTCCTCTACAACAGAGTTGTCGTACTGCGTACAGTACATTTCGGTATCTTTAGCTAATGCTACGGGAACATATTCTGTAATATCACTCGGTGTAATGATCACACCACAAGCGTGAATTCCTGTATTTCTGACATTTCCTTCTAGTCTGCGCGCCTTTTGAATAACTTCAGCAGGAAGATCATTTCCTTGTGAGATCTGCTTCAGTTGATTGGCACGCTGGATGTTCTCTTGATTACTTTTTAGTTTATCTTCTAGCGCAGCGTCATCTAAATTGAATAGCTTACTGAGTGAAATGTCAGGAATCAACTTAGCTAACCGGTCCGCTTCGAAAAGCGGTAAATTCATTACTCGAGCCGTATCACGAACGGAAGACTTCGCGGCCATGGTACCATAGGTGATGATCTGTGCTACCTGATTCTCTCCGTATTTGTCAATCACCCAGTCGATAATTCTCCCTCGTCCTTCATCGTCAAAATCAATATCAATATCGGGCATTGATACACGGTCTGGATTTAAGAAACGCTCAAAAAGTAAGTTGTACTTGATGGGATCTATATTCGTAATTCCATTACAGTAGGCAACGGCTGAACCCGCTGCAGAACCACGACCTGGCCCTACGATCACATCCATTTCCCGGGCAGCTTTACAAAAATCCTGAACGATCAGGAAATACCCTGGATAACCAGTGTTGGCAATGATCTCCAGCTCAAAATCGAGTCGTTCTTTGATCTCATCAGTGATTTCTGGATAACGTTCTTTCGCCCCTTCGTAAGTAAGGTGACGCAAATAATTGTTTTCACCACGTTTTCCTCCATCCTCTTCATCTTTCGGATCCGTAAATTCATCGGGAATATCAAAAGCAGGAAGCAGGATGTCACTCGCTAAGGTATATTTCTCGCATTTGTTTGCGATCTCCATAGCGTTCTGGATCGCTTCCGGTATATCTGCAAAGAGCTCCTTCATCGCTGCAGGAGACTTGAAGTAGTATTCGTCGTTCGGAAGTCCAAATCTGAAACCACGACCTTTTCCTTTGGGGGTTTCCACCATCTCACCGTCCTTGATACACAAAAGTATATCGTGAACTACAGCGTCTTCTTTTTCAATGTAGAAGGTGTTGTTTGTGGCGACTAATTTGACATTGTGTTTTTTAGCAAATTTCAGCAAGGTTTCATTCACACGACGTTCATCTTCCTGATCGTGACGCATTAATTCAAGGTAAAAATCATCCCCGAATTGCTCCTTCCACCAAATAACTGCTTCTTCGGCTTGCTTTTCACCCACATTCAGGATCTTTGAAGGAATCTCACCGTACATATTTCCCGAGAGTACAATGATATCTTGCTTGTATTGTTCCACGACGCTTTTATCGATTCGTGGTACGTAATATTTACCTTTGGTAAAGGCAATTGAAGACATTTTGGCGATGTTGTGGTATCCTTTTTTATTCTTAGCCAATAAAACCACCTGATAGCCATTGTCTTTTTGCGTCTT
>CAYFTH010000142.1:3534-6344 GCA_964346075.1 uncultured Fluviicola sp.
GCATTATGAGCTTCAGCAAAAGGTACGTTGAATAAATGTTCGTGAAGTTCAGTTAGTGTAGGTAGTTTAAATTTACCACCACGACCACCAGGGATTTTACAAAGCTCGGCAGTTTTTTCAGTACATGTATCTAGTACAGGCATTTCGTGCATCGGAGTTGTAAATTCTTCACGCACGAATTCGCAGCCCATCACGTTGACATCAAATCCTACGTTTTGACCTACTACGAATTTAGATTTACCTAGTGCTTCGTTAAACTCTTCAAGTACATCCTTGAGTGGAACACCTTCCGTTTCCGCCAGCAATGTAGATATTCCATGAATACGCTCAGAATCATAAGGGATATCAAAACCATCTGGTTGAATCAGGTAATCTTTCGCCTCGAGCAAGTTTCCGTTATCATCGTGCAACTGCCAGGCAATCTGGATACACCGTGGCCAGTTATCAGTGTCCGTATAGGGCGCGTTCCAGTTCTTGGGAAGTCCAGTTGTTTCCGTATCAAATATGATGTACATGTCGAGCGAATTTACTACTCAAAAGTACGAAAACAGCCAATTAAAATTTAGTTTTCGGATGAAGAATTATGAAGAGTTTTGAACACAATTCGATGGTGCTTATTCAAGAGTATACCTAAGTTACAATTAGTAAAGATTGTTCAGGCAAAAGAAAATAGTCATATTTACATTATGTATTTTCTAATTGGCTTTTTCATCCTTTTGAGCGCGATAATCCTCGTAGTTTTGGTGTGGTTTCTGCCCAGTAGAAAAGTTATCTCAAGAGCCGTGAAAAATGAAGCTATCCTTCTAGATGTGCGATCTCAAAGGGAGTTTGAAGACGGTTCACTCCAGGGAGCTTTGAATATTCCCGTTGACGAAATAGAATCCAGATTAGAAGAACTTAATTTTGAGCAAAACTACATTGTATTTTGCTCTCATGGTATTCGGAGTTTAAAGGCACGATCTGTTTTACGTAAAAATGATTTTTCAAATGTCGTTAATGGTGGCGCTAAAGACCGACTTGAGCGAAAACTTATGAATTGAAACTAAAATTGGATTAAATTATTGAGGTAATAATACTTTGCTTGATTTTTTTGTAGACGGTTAAGTTTTGAAAATCAAATTTCATTTTTAGTTGATTAGGTTAGTAAATAAAAGGTGAGGGTGAGAGTGAGGAAAAAACAGAGTGGTGTCATCGCTCTCGCTCTCACACTCATTCTGTTTTTGTACAAGGAATGATTAACGTCGCTGCTACTTCGTGGTGTATTTAACCAGATTAAGGACTAAATAAATTAATTATAATCCGCCAAAACTATTGATTTTTTATAGTTTTGGCGAACTATAATTAAGACACATGTCGAGAATAGTTGGAAGAATAACTGAACAAACTAAGCTAAAAGAGGCTTTTGAGAATGATAATTCAGAATTAATAGCTCTTTACGGAAGAAGAAGAATTGGAAAAACCTTTTTAATACGTGAGTTCTATAAAACGAGCATAGTTTTCGAAGTGACAGGATTATTTGACGGTAATATGAATGACCAACTCGAGAATTTCACCAAAGAGCTCAAAAAGAGAACCAAAAAATCTGAATTAGATGTACCGAATTCATGGTTGGATGCTTTCACTAAACTGGAAGGATACATTGACTCCTTAAAAGGTGAGAAGAAGAAAGTGATTTTTATAGATGAATTTCCTTGGATTGCCACAGCCAAATCTAAGTTTCTAATGGCTTTTGAAAACTTTTGGAATACATACTGCACAAAGAGGGATGACTTAATAGTGGTTATTTGCGGTTCGGCTGCTTCTTATATGGTACAGAAAATTATAAATAATAAAGGAGGTCTTCATAATAGAATCTCTCGAAAAATTAGATTACTACCATTCAATCTCCATGAAACAGAGTTGTTTTTAACAAAAAACGGACTTACCTACACAAGATATGACATAATTCAAATTTATATGGCTGTAGGAGGAATACCTCATTACTTGGAAAAACTTCAAAAAGGATTGAGTGTTCCACAAAACTTAGATACACTATGTTTTAGTAAGGATGGTCTTCTAAATGACGAGTTCAACCAATTATATGTCTCGTTGTTTGATAATTCCGAACGTCACATGAAGATGATAAAAACTTTAGCAAGTTCTAATAAAGGCTTTACAAGGAATGAACTGATTGATAAAAGTGGAATTCCATCAGGTGGTGATTTCTCTCTTAAACTTGAAGAATTAATAGAATCTGGATTTGTAACAGAATATCCTTATTATCAGAATAAGAAACAACTAACGCTCTATCGTTTATCAGATGAATACTCAAAATTCTATCTTAAATTTATAAATAACAATAAGAATGGAGGAAAAGGAACATGGCAAAGATTTTGCACATCACAGTCCTATGTTTCTTGGTCAGGTTTTGTTTTTGAAACATTATGTCTAAAGCATGTTTATCAAATAAAGAAATCACTTCGAATTGATGCCATTTATTCAACCAGCAGTAGTTGGTTCAATGAAAACGCACAAATTGATCTGTTGATTGATAGAGATGATAATGTTATAAACTTATGTGAAATGAAGTTTTACAATGCTCCTTATACTATTGATAAAAAGTACTACTTGAATTTGAAGAATAAAATTTCAGAATTAAAAAAAGATACAAACACAAGAAAAAATATTTTCATCACCATTTTGACTACTTATGGAGTAAATCAAAATAAATACAGCAAAGAATTAATTCAGAACAGCCTTGATATGGATGCCTTATTTATCGAATAAAGTTTATAATCCGCCAAAACTTTAAAAAAAAATATAGTTTTGGC
>CAYFTH010000143.1:0-6296 GCA_964346075.1 uncultured Fluviicola sp.
ATTGTTCATTTCTTCAAAATTCATATTTTTCAGGTTAAATTTCATACTCCGATTATAGTCAAAGTCGCACATCAATGCACGCATTTTAACTGGACTTAACAAGAAAAATGGTGTACAGCCACACACCATACACGCACCCCGATTTTCCTGGATTTATTACGTTGATTTTGTTAATATTCTCCGCGTATATGAATAAACATTATTTTACATCGGAATCGGTTACCAGGGGTCATCCGGATAAACTTGCGGATCAGGTTTCGGATGCAATCCTCGATGCTATTTTAAAAGAGGACCCTTACGGCCGTGTGGCATGTGAGACTCTTGTTACAACGGGGCTCGTTTTTGTGGCGGGAGAAATTACAACCGATTGCTATGTTGATATTCCCGGAATCGTAAGAAGAGTGGTTAAGGGCATTGGCTACACAAGAGCAAAATTCGGATTCGATAATGAAACATGCAGTGTAATTACTTCTATCCATGAACAAAGCCCGGATATTGCCCGGGGCGTAAATAAAAAACATATAATCAATGAAGATCTCGGGGCCGGTGATCAGGGGATTATGATCGGATATGCATGTGACGAAACCGAAGAACTTATGCCTTTGCCTATCAGCCTTGCTCATAAACTTGCCATGAAGCTTGAAGAAGTTCGCAAAAAGAAAACTCTCAATTATTTGAGGCCCGACGGAAAAACTCAGGTTACCGTAGAGTATCGTGACGGCAAACCGAAACGCGTGGACCAGATTGTTGTTTCGGCTCAGCACGACCCTAAAATGAAGCAAAAAGAAATCGCGAAAGATATTAAAAAACACGTTATTAAACCGGTATGTAAAGAATTTTTGGATAAAGACACAAAATACTACATTAATCCTACAGGTAAATTTACAATCGGCGGGCCAATGGGTGATACGGGATTAACCGGAAGAAAAAATATTGTTGACACTTATGGAGGATCGGCAGCGCACGGAGGCGGGTGTTTTTCGGGAAAAGACCCTACAAAAGTTGACAGAAGCGCAACTTATATGGCCAGATATGTTGCAAAAAACGTTGTTGCAAGCGGGATCGCCGGCAAATGTGAATTGCAGTTATCGTATGCGATCGGCGTTAGTCATCCTTTATCAATTGAAGTTAAAACTTACGGAACGGGAAAAATAAGTGACCGGGAAATTGAAAAACTGATTGAAGAAAATTTTGATTTAAGTCCGTCCGGTATAATCAATCATCTTAATTTATTGAGGCCGATTTATCTAAAAACATCATGTTACGGCCATTTCGGAAGGGAACTTCCGGAATTTACATGGGAAAAAACCGATAAAACTAACGTATTTAAACAATGAATCAGGGTAAAAAAAATATAGCTCTTGCAAAAGAAAACATGGGAGCACTTGTGGAAATTCGTGAACAATTCGAAGAAAAAAAACCATTAAAAGGAATAAGAATAGGCATGGCTTTACATATAACAAAAGAAACAGCGAATCTTATTGATACTCTAAAGGCGGGAGGAGCCGATGTTGCGATTGCCGGTTGCAATCCGCTTTCAACTCAGGATGATGTTGCCGAGGCTTTGCGCTCCGAAGATATAAAAGCGTACGGCAAAAAAGGCCAGACATCGGAGGAATATTATGACTGCCTCAATAAAGTGCTTGATACGCGTCCGCATATCACAATCGATGACGGATGCGACCTTGTTACGGAAATTCACACCAAGCGTCAGGATTTGTTAAAAGAGATAATAGGCGGATGTGAAGAAACAACAACGGGAATTATCAGGCTGCATTCAATGGTGCGCGAAAATGCTCTTAAGTACCCTATAATCGCGGTTAACGACAACAAAACAAAACATTTGATGGATAACTATTACGGTACCGGCCAATCTACCTGGGACGGTATTTTAAGAGCAACCAATACGCTGGTTGCAGGTAAAACCGTGGTTGTTGCAGGTTACGGAAGTTGCGGCAAAGGCTGTGCTTTGCGTGCCAAAGGAATGGGGGCAAATGTAATTGTTACGGAAGTTGATGCGTTCCCGGCTCTTCAGGCTAAGATGGACGGATTCAGGGTTATGAAAATGGAAGATGCAGCGCCATTGGGTGATATTTTTATAACGGTTACAGGAAACAAACACGTAATTACTTATGAGCATGTAAAAAATATGCGTACAGGGGCGATTTTGGCGAATTCAGGGCATTTTGATATTGAAGTTGATGTAACGGGCATCCGTGAAAAATCAAGCGATACGGAGCAGATAAGGCCGTTTATGGAGAAGTTTGAGGTTGAGGGGCCGGGTCATGTTTATATTTTGGCTGAAGGAAGGTTGATAAACCTTTCGGCGGCAGAGGGTCACCCTTCCGATGTTATGTCCATGAGTTTTTGCGGACAGGCACTTGCATGCGAATATCTGGTTAAAAACCGGGATAAATTAAAAGCCGAAGTTATTAAGCTGCCGGAAGAAATCGATGACCAAATAGCAAAATTGCAGCTTAAAACAATGGATATTGAAATCGACAAGCTTACACCGGAACAAATCGAATATTTAAACTCTTGGCAGGAAGGCACTTCGTAGAGTATAATCCAAATCCTTAATAATTAACCGATAATATTATGAAAAAAGTATTGGGAATTTTGGTTGTTGCGGGCATTCTGTTGGCCGGTTGCGTGGATGGAGTAAATGATTTGGCGGATATTGACGGATCTAAACCTTATTCAGCACATCTGATCGCTGATCCCGATTTACATGGTTGGCTTGATTATCTCAAGGAACAAAGGGAAGAATCTGAAAAATCGTATAAAGATATATTTGTTTTTCATAAAGTTGATTCAACATTGGAATCAAAGGAATTAGTTAAGAATATAGTAGATGTAAAAGATAATAATTATATAACTTTAATATTGGTTGCTTTAGGGCCCGACTCATATAAAGGCAAAAGTACGGATATCGCAAAAAAAAGCTTTAATGAATTAAAATCTTATGCTCAGGAATTGATTGATATAACACTTGATAATAAAGTTATATTACTAATTGGTAACGGCTATCCTAAAACCGCAGAAGAAACCGATGAGCATTTATTGTGGAATCATGAACAAATGAGATTATTTTTAAAAGATAAAATGGAAAAGACAAACAGAATTTATAATTTTAGTTTAAAAAGACCATTAAGTGATGAAACCGGTGTAATGGATGAAAATATGACAGATGAAGAGCGTTATATAGAACTTACTAATGATTTAACAACTTACTTAACTTTAATAAAGAAGAGGATATAAAAAAAATATATAATAAAAGCCCCGCCTTTACGGCGGGGCTTTTTAAAAGTAACTGAATATTACTTTACTTTCGAATTATTATCCGAAGATTAAAGTAGTATCAGCGTTTACAGTATCGTTAGTTACTCCAACACTGTCGATATCAGTTGTTGCATCAGTATCATCCCACTGGAAGTCTGTACCACCAGCGAATCCATTATCATCAATAGCAACTTCTAATAGGTCCGGAGTATTAACATCAAATGTACAACCGGTAGTATCACCAACGACTACATAATCTCTGTCGTTTCCTCCAGCAACCTGAAGACCTACGCCGTTAATAAATTCAGTGTCTTCAAGAGTACCATCACCATTATTTGTACCAGGTATAGCTCCAGTGATTGCAGGATCGTTGTTTAGGTAATCAGCTTCACGATACAATTCTATACTAAGAGCAGTAGCCGGTGAACAATCACCGTCTTCAGTCAATTCAATATCGTACATAGTCATTGTATCGGTACCTTCTACAGAAACATTGAATCCAAGTATCGGATCGTTTGCACTTGGAGTCTGTCCGAATCCGTACAGATCCTGACCGTTAGACATTTCAAAGTTAGTAGTGATTGTAGGTACGTTGTTTCTGATAGTGAATGCGTTAGCACCACTATTGTATGCGTCGGCAACGTATCCGGCACCACCTACAATGTCTCCATTAGCAAGTAATTCACCTGATGATGCACCTACGGCTTCAATATCGATACCGTCTGCATCATAACCGGTAGCACCTGCATCATCCAAATCTTCCACCTGAAGATTTATACAATCACCTGAAGTAGCACCGCCGCCACCAATTGAATTGGTGTTAACAGTTACAGGTAATACGATAGTTCCGTCTCTTGGAACCTGTACTTTTCTATCTCCGGTAGAGTCAAATGTGAATTCCGCATCATTTGCAACCGACTGTAATGCTACAGAATATGGATTTTCAGGATCAGGGTATGGAATGTTAACAGAAGAAACACCGGAAGCATCACAAGCCGGAGGAGGACCATCAATTTCATTGGTTAGACGTAAATCTCTGATGGTAACCGGTTCAGCATCACTTACCTCACGGATTGTGATTTCAGCAACCAATACATCATCAGTTCCATCAAGAATAATTTCGTCACTTAAAGTATCTTCAATAGATACTTCAATTTCACCATTATTCTCGAATGTAACTCTAGGTGCGCCCTCGGCTCTTTCACATTTATCAGCAGGCATACAAAGGTCTAACTGAGCAGCAGCGAGTGCATAACCAAATTCATCATCAGCAGCAACGTCTCCGTCATCAGCAATTTCCAGATCGACGGTTTCAGTAGCATTCGGACTTGAAGTAGCGTCAGCCCTTACTAATGTTTTTTCAGTTTGGCCATTAAGTATATCAAGGTTTACATTGTTGAATACACTTACACCGCCTGTAAAGTTTGAATCATCCAGGAAGAATAAGCTTCCTCCGTCTTTGTGATATAATTCAAGATTTGTAAAGAAATCATCACAGTCATAAGCACCACCTTCGGTACAAGTGATTTCCATTGTTCTTACAACAAGATCAGATGCACTTGAAGCAGTAAGATCGTGTCCTACCAAATCAATTTCAGGTTGATTCTTAACAACGGTCTGATCACCGGGTGAAGATGAAATTTCCACTGTTAGGTTTGGTGGAGCAACAGTCTGAGCATTACCAACAAGTGGTAATCCTGAAATGTCTGCTGCAGCAACCGGATCATCATCAACTGTGTACTCAGCATCACCTGTAAGCATAGCATCAAATCCTACCCAGAATTGTAGATCTTCATCAGCTGCAGAATCTACATCCATTGTAGCCATAAATGAAGTTGTACTAGAAGCAGGAAGTGAAATTATATCTTCGTAAGTATTTACACAAGTGTCCGGAGGTCCAACTACACAAGTACCGTTTTCAGGATCTAATGAAGAAGCCGCGATTTTCCAGCTTTCAGTTCCTGAATCCCACATCCATACTTTAAGATCATCTACATCTCCATAATTAATTGCAGGACCTAGAGTGTCATAGAACACTTTCAAATCGTATTCCAATAGATCTACAGCATCACCTGCAGTTGAAACATTGAATCCTAAGAATTCATGATCCTCTGCATTTGGAGCTACCTCACCAACAGTTGGATTGTCGGCGGAAGTTGAGAATGCAAGACGTCCACCAACAATGTCTCTTGGAGTTGGAGCAGCACTCGCAGGATCTTCAGTTACGTTCATTCCGTAACCGTATTGATCACCGATAATTAAAATATCCGAATCTTTGTCGATATCAAAAGCGGCTGTATTACCGATACCACCTACAACATCTGTTCTTAGATCGAAATTGTCAACACCTCCGTCAGCTATATCCATATTTGCTTCCGAGAAGTCACAAACAAAGTAATCATCATTCCATTGGCAATCTAAACCTTCAATAGGTGCATTATCGTTGTACCACATAGTGTTGGCAAAATCTTCAGGATCAGCTGATCCTTCCTGCTCAACAGTGATACTTTCAATCATACCCGCTTCACCGTCAACTTCCAATCTAAGTCGAAGCATGTCAACATCGGTATCACCAACATTGATTTCTCCGCCAAAGCCAGAAGTATTATAAACTACTTCACCTACCGTTGCAGAAGTTGTGTACATATATTCACCGCAAGCAACAAAGCTTCCACCAACTTCAACCGCTTCTCCGGAATCGGCACCTACAGCTGTTACATCATCAGGTGACATAACACAAAGTGCGTTTTCTGAATTCTGATTAACTGCATCCATATCAGCTACAGCTTCAAGCAGAAGTTCTCCGCCAGCAGGGACTGTTATTGGATTACCGGCTAAAGCAAAATCAGCCTGATTTGAAGTGTTGTTTATGTTTTTCTTTGATCCTTGTTGTACTCCGTCTACATAAAGTCTAACTTCGTCAAAGTCTCCAGGCTCACCAAGACCCTGTCTTGTTACTGTAAGCCCTTCAACTAAGATATCTTCATCGTTTGAAGCTTCCAATCCCCATACAA
>CAYFTH010000144.1:0-3908 GCA_964346075.1 uncultured Fluviicola sp.
CTGGATTTACGGATGCGTATGTTACGGCTTATTATCAGGGTAGTCGTGTACCACTATTTAAGGCAGCCGAGCTAGAGCGGGGGAGGTAGGAGTTTTTTTTAGTGGTCAGTAATCAGTGATCAGTTATTAGTTGGTAGGTTGTTGTATTGGTGGTTAGTTATCAGTGATCAGTTATCAGTGATCAGTGATCAGTTGGTAGGGTGTGGTATTGGTGGTTAGTGGTCAGTGGTCAGTTATCAGTTATCAGTGATCAGTAATCAGTTATGAGTTATTAGTGGTCATCTCGCTTCGTTTCACTCGTGAGGATGAGTTCGAAGATGTCACGATGAATCGGGACTATCTCACGAAGTTTTTGGGGTTGTGGTGATTGGTTGGAGATTAGGTGGGATCGTTTTTTTCGTCTGTTCTATTTTTGAGGCAACCTATTTTGTGTGTAAGTGCGTTGTCGTTATGAGCTATTTAAAATTCGGGTTTTCCCCTGGTTATTAATGTCATTGGATTTATTAAATTTGATGTTTATTACAGATTTTGAATACTATACAACTAAATAATTTATTATGAGACATTTTACGATTGGAATTTATACATTGATGACTATGCTGTTTATGGGATTAAATTCTCTTGGACAGACTTATGAATGGACTTCTGCTTTTCAAGGAAGTGAAAGTGTTTTTGGACAAGACATAGTTGTAGATGAAGGAAATAACGTTATTAATGTTGGTTATTTTTATGGAACCGCTGATTTTGATCCTGGACCAGGTAATTTTGATCTAACATCTCCTGATCAGCAAGATATTTATATAACTAAACTTGATGCAAATGGCGATTTATTGTGGGCACAAAACATTGGTAACAATATAGAACGCAATAGAGCAAATAATGTAGCTATTGATAATAATGGAAATATTTATGTTACTGGCTATTTTGAAGGAACAGTTGATTTTGACAATGGATCAGGTACGGGGCAATTAACTTCTCAAAATATTGTCACCGCATTTCTCTTGAAACTAGATGAAAACGGAAATTTTCAATGGGTTAGAAAATATGGCGGACCTGACGGTGTTTCTGAAGGACTGGAAGTGACTTTAGATAATAATGGAGAAGTTATTCTTACGGGTTATTTCACTGGAACCTGTGAATTTGATCCAATCAATGGGGGGATGTCCTTTACTTCGTCAGTGGCAAGGGATGCATTTTTGATGAAAGTTACAAATGCTGGTTCTACAGTGTGGGCAAGACAGCTTGAAGGAACGGATGATAACAGAAGTAATACGGTTGCTGTGGATGATAACGGAAATTTGGTGATCGGTGGTTTTTTCAAGGGTCAGATCGATTACAATATGTTGAACCCAGGTACAGCTATCGATACAACCTCTACGGGAAATGATATTTTTGTTGCTAAGTATGATAATGATGGAAACTACATCTGGTCAAAAAGTATCCAAGGGTCTGGAGATAATCAACTCAATCGATTGGCTGTAAATCGTTTTGGAAATATTTTCGCTACAGGACAATTTGAAAATACGTTAGATTTTGATCCTGGTACAGGTATTTCTGATGAAACGGCGCAAGGTCTTGAATCTTATGTACTTTCTATAAACGAATTTGGTGATTTTAACTGGGTAAATCGAATAGGGGGAACTGGCCAAGATCTCGGTCTCGGAATTGCTGTTGATCCGAATGGTGACGTATACGGAACGGGTTATTACAATGGCACAGCTGACTTTGATGGTACGACTACAATGACTTCCTTAGGAGGAAATACAGTTTATGTTGCAAAGTATGACGACAACGGAACATTAATTTGGAATAGAAGGATGGGAGGAAATGGTAACGACTTTGGTTTTAATGTATCTGTTTCAAGTAATTGGGATGTCATAACGACAGGTTACTTTTTGGATAATGCAGACTTTGATCCAGATGGTTCTAGTGATATATTTAATGCTATTGCAGCTAATGATGCATTTGTTAACAAGTTGAGTCAGACTTGTACGCAACCAGTTCTTGATAGTATAAACTACACAGCTGCCGACACATTATTCTGTCCAAGTGAAATGGCCTCAACTCAACTTGTCGTTATCGGTGATTTGAATGATGCGGCAGACTGGGAATGGTACACAGAAGGCTGTGGAATGACGCATGTCGCTTCAGGTGATACGGTTACTTTTATGCCAACTGAGACGACGACGTATTATGTAAGAGCTGAAGGTGCATGTGGTACTCCTCAAACATGTGACAGTATTACGATCCATGTTGATGACTTTGAAGCACCTGTTGCAGATTTAGCTACATTAGATGATATCACAGAAATTTGTGAAGTAACTGAATTGACTACTCCGACAGCTACTGATAATTGCGAAGGTACGCTACAAGGTACACATGACGCAACGTTACCAATTACATCGAATACGACGATTACCTGGACGTATGAGGATGCTTCAGGAAATATGGCTACGCAAACACAAGATGTTGTGCTCACAGGAGTTGATGTAAGTACAACAGTAAATGGTATTCAGTTGATCGCAAACAATGACAATGTTGGGGTTGACTACCGCTGGATTGATTGTAATAATAACAACGAACCCATTGTAGATGCGACGAATCAATCGTATACGCCGGAGGAAAATGGAAGTTATGCGGTGATTGTACTGGAGGAAGGTTGTCAGGATACGAGTGATTGTATTGATGTGACGACGGTTGGATTGGAAAATTACGCTAAAACAGCTATGAATGTGTATCCTAATCCAAGTGCTGGTGAGTTTACCGTTGAATTAACTTCGGCTGATGCAGTATCGTACACGGTTACGGATAATGCTGGACGTATTGTATTGGAAGGTACTTTTGAGCAACTGGCTAATAAGATCGATTTATCGACTGAGGAGCACGGGGTGTACTTCTTGCGTGTTGAGGAAAGTGTAGTTAAGTTGGTTGTTAGGAATTAATGATTAGATTATGGTACGAGATGCCCGCCGGCTGGCGGACAAGCAATCTCGCACCAGCTTTATGAGAGTTTTATATTGATTGAAGAAGCTTCGTAGAGATACGGAGCTTTTTTAGTATATGATTGTCCACAGATTAATAGGATTAACACAGATTTTTATATTTTTAGGTTTCAAGACTATGTAGGCTCTCTTGTCTCCATTTGATGCTGATTGATAAATATTTACCTATTTTGAAAGGAGATCATTTATTTTCCAACAGCCTTTTTCATAAACTAGTGACGATAATGAATTTTGTTTACCTCATTTACAATCTGTGTGAATCCAGCTAATCTGTGGTCGTCTTTATTTCTTATTTACTTATTGTACAGCGGCGAAACCAATAATATGTGATGAGACTAATTGCTTCTCGATATTTATTCATAGAACTATTCTTTTATATTCTAGACTTTGAGTACCGAAGTTTACGAGTAGTCCAACTTTTTTGTCTGCTGCTTTTAGGTAGTTTAAGACTTGCCCGATATGCGCTGATGATAGTTCGTTAACTGCTTTTAGTTCGAGGATGACGTTTTCAGAGCAGATAAAATCGGCTACATAATGTTTATCTAAGATGTTTCCTTTGTACTCTATTTTTAGTGGTGTTTCTTTTGTATAGGGCATTTTTCTTGATTGAAACTCTATACTTAAGGCTTCCTGGTAAACTTGTTCTGCGAATCCATGACCGAGCGTTTTATGGACTTCCATGCATGCGCCGATTATTTTGAATGTTTCTGTCTTGTAATAGAAATTTTTCATTGATTTAGGTGTTTTTGTGGTTAAAATGGTTGTTAACTTGATTTCTAATGTATTTAAAATAATAATTTTTTTTGACTCTAAGGGGATTATCGAGAGATTGTTTGGATAAGTAAAAATGAGGTGGTTGAGTAGGGTGAAATGTTGTCCACAGATTAGTGGGATTACACAGATGGG
>CAYFTH010000144.1:4008-6149 GCA_964346075.1 uncultured Fluviicola sp.
GTTGTCCACAGATTAGTGGGATTACACAGATGGGGTGGTTGAGTAGGGTGAAATGTTGTCCACAGATTAGTGGGATTACACAGATGGGGTGGTTGAGTAGGGTGAAATGGTGTCTACAGATTAGTGGGATTACACAGATAGGGGCGTCGAGTAGGGCGAGAGATTATGTCCACAGATTAATGGGATTAACACAGATGGGGTGGTTGAGTAGGGTGAAATGGTGTCCACAGATTAATTGGATTACACAGGTTGTAGGGCATCGGTAGATTGTATAGCGTGGGTAATGTCCACGGGGTAATAGGATTGCCGCAGATTTGTTTTGTGGGGTGTGGATGGGTTTACAAAGATGGGGGAATTGTGTTTGTATGATCTTAGGAGTATTCAAAAAACTGTGTCACTCGAAATGGTAGTGTTCAATAAACTGTGAACGAATGTATAACTTAATTTTTAAATACAGTTCGTTCGATCATGATGGTAAACCGATTATATTTTTTGAGAGCAAGAAAAGTAAATTTCAATTCGTAATAAAACCTCTGGGTAAATTACTATTTTCACAAACCCAATAATTGTATTTAATTTTTTTGAGAAGAAGCAATGAAAAATGAATTGAGAAAAATAAAGGCAAGACTTGAAACTTTACTGGATAATATGTTCGGTAGAAAGAATTATAAAAAGTTTGTGATAATCAGTCGATCGAGAACGGGGTCAAATTTATTGGTATCTCTTTTAGATTCACATGAAGGCATTAGTTGTAAGGGGGAATTATTAAGCCGATTAAATGGACAGACTACTGATCAGTTGTTGAAACAAAAGGTCTATCCCAAAAAGGTGAGGGCCTTATACCGTGGTTTTAAACTGTTTTATTATCATCCTCAAGATAGTGATGATAGATCCATCTGGGAGGTTTTAGAAAATGATAAAAATGTCACTGTATTGCATCTTATGCGAGAAAATTTATTGCGTGTCCATATTTCCAGACTCATTGCTGATAAGACTGGTACGTATACGAACAGAAATAACAAAAGGAAATTACCTGTAAATGAAAAGAAAATTACTGTTGATTGTGATGCTTTGATAAAAGATTTTGAACAAACAGAGGAGTATATTGAAAATACGAAGGACATGTTTTCAGCGCATAAATATATGGAGGTCACTTATGAAGAATTGACACAGAATCAAGCAGAAACGATGAAAGGAATCCTTGATTTTTTTGATCTGCAAGGTAGTAACCTGGAAAGTTCTTACAAAAAACAGAATAAGGAGGGCATTTCAAGTTTAGTCGAAAATAATGAAGCGTTAAAAAACTGTTTAACGGGAACGAAGTATGAATGGATGTTAGAGACAGAAGTTAATTGATAAAATTAACAAAGTTTCTTTTTGAAAATTAGAAAAAGTATACTTCCAGTAGCTACTCCAAATAGATTTGAAAGAAGATCCTCAAGAGTAAAAGCTCGGTAGGAGACGAGCAGGTGGATGATTTCGAACAATGTGGCGATAAGGAAGGAGAGGAAGATGATTTTTAGGGTGCGAAATTGTGTTTGTCGTAAAAAGATGGGGGCGATAACGAATGCAGTAGGTGCAAAAACCAGGAGGTGAGTAATGTGGTCGAGTCGAAAGCCTGAGAATTGATATTGATTAAGTCTTAAATCACCCTCGAGCGGTATAATGTAGAGGAACAGGAGCACCAAAAAATACAGGAAAAAAAAAATGATGAATTGCTGGTTTTTCCCTTTTTTCAACTTAAATGGCTTAAGTGGCTCATTACTACCGCCAAATTTCGATTGCATGAAAGCGCGTTCTTTTGCTTTTTTGATGGATGCTGGATAGTTGTTGATTAACCAGTAAATATATTGATTGACATCTATTTTATCTTCGAGCATCTTGTTTTTTCGCTTTTGGTAAAGTTGAGTTGTGTCTGGATCCTCAATAAGTGCAGTGATTTGTTTAAAGAACGCATCTTTCTGGTTGACAGAATAGCTATGTGTTAGGTGATATCTTTTTTCTAATTCTTCCAGCACACTAATTCTTCCAGCATAATCATTCAATCTGATAGATGGAATACCTAAACAGGCGGCTTCCATCGCCATACTTTGAGAATCACCAATCACTAAATTGCAATGTGCCATTACGTGATGGATGTC
>CAYFTH010000145.1:0-6133 GCA_964346075.1 uncultured Fluviicola sp.
CCTAAACTGGGTTTACTTTCTTCTTTCATTTTACTCTTTTTTGTGTAAACTTATTTTAGGACAAGTCAAAATCGATAAATTTTTAATATGACTTCTACCAAAAAATCGGTCAGTCATTTAATTGCCTTTTCTCTTACTACTATCCTCCCCCTAGCCCCCTCCAAAGGGGGAAACGAAACCTCAATAAATAGTAGCTATTGATGGATTTTTTAGTTTTTTTGAAGAAATTTGCGAAGAAGCCTGCATTTTTATTCTCTAATTTATAAAAAATGGGGTAAACATGCGGATATGCATTTTCTTTTTTTTATACCCACACGGTTTTCTTGTTGCATGTCGGCATCCGCATTTAAAGCTTTCACACTTCATCCTGCTTTTTCTCCATAAATTTCACCAACCACTCCCCTATTTTATTCGACTTTTCATTAACTTCGTGGCACGAAATCTAGAAAATCAAAGAATATGAGTTACGATATTATTGTTGTAGGAAGTGGACCAGGAGGATATGTTACTGCGATCCGTGCGTCTCAGTTAGGATTAAAAACGGCTGTAGTTGAGAAAGAATCATTAGGTGGTGTTTGTTTGAACTGGGGATGTATCCCAACAAAAGCGCTGTTAAAAAGTGCCAACGTATTTGAATACCTTACCCATGCTGAAGATTATGGACTCACGGTAAAAGAAGGTAAAGTTGAATTTGATAAGATGATCAAACGCAGCCGGGATGTCGCTGATGGTATGAGTAAGGGCGTTCAGTTCCTCATGAAAAAGAACAAAATCGAAGTACTCAAAGGAACCGGAAAAATTCTTGCGGGCAAGAAAGTCGAAGTTACCGACGAAAAAGGAAACAAAGAAACGCACCAGGCCGATAAGGGCGTCATTATTGCTACAGGCGCTCGTTCACGTGAATTGCCGAATCTTCCGCAAGATGACAAAAAGATTGTCGGTTACCGCAAAGCCATGACCCTGGAAAAACAACCCAAGAAAATGGTCGTTGTCGGTTCGGGTGCCATCGGTGTGGAGTTCGCGTATATGTACAATGCGATTGGTACAGATGTAACGATTGTCGAATATATGCCTTCAATTGTTCCTGTTGAGGATGCAGACGTTTCAAAAGAACTCGGCAAAACCTTTAAAAAGAAAGGTATTAAGATCATGACCGACTCTTCTGTCGAAAAAGTGGACACAGATGGAAAAGGTTGTAAGGTAACTGTAAAAACGAAAAAAGGCGAAGAAACAATTGAGTGTGATACCGTACTCTCTGCTGTTGGTATTCAAGCGAACATCGAAGGTATCGGACTGGAAGACGTAGGAATTGCTACTGATAAAGGGAAAATCATGGTCAATGACTACTACCAAACAAATATTCCCGGTTACTATGCCATTGGTGACTGTGTTCCTGGTCAGGCACTCGCTCACGTGGCAAGTGCTGAAGGAATTACATGTGTTGAGAAGATTGCAGGACACGATCCCGACCCTATTGACTACAACAACATTCCTGGTTGTACTTACTGCTCTCCTGAAGTCGCTTCAGTAGGCATGACAGAAGCAGATGCCAAGGAAGCAGGTTATGATCTTAAAATTGGAAAGTTCCCATTCTCTGCTTCAGGTAAAGCCAGTGCTGCCGGAGCAAAAGAAGGTTTTGTTAAGTTAATCTTTGATGCCAAATACGGAGAACTACTCGGAGGCCATATGATTGGAGCTAACGTCACTGAAATGATTGCAGAAATCGTTGCCGTGCGTAAACTAGAAACAACTGGTGAAGAATTGATCAAAACAGTTCACCCTCATCCAACAATGTCAGAAGCAACAATGGAGGCTGCCGCAGCGGCGTATGACGAGGTGATTCACTTGTAAAAAAATATTTTGGTAGTCATCCATTTTGAAATTTTATTACTGTAGGGACGCACGGTCGTGCGTCCCTACAGTATTACATGTCTCTGCTCATCGAAAGGTGGGCAGTTTTTTTATTCTCTACTAAAAAAAATCTATTTTTGTTGGAGAAGTTAATGTTTGAAAAATGTTTTCGCACATACACCAACATGTAATTACGCAGTTTTTATGTCTTTTATTCGGCATATACCTGTTGAATATAAGTGTCGATACCCCCGACAGATCAGCTGATTTTTATCAAGAAAACCTGAGCTACAACGACCAGGAAAGTATGGTAGAGATTTTTATCGAAAAGATTCTCGGATTTCAGAATACTTTTGAAGAATACGATGATGTCGACCATGAAGAAGAATCCAGCGTGAATCATGGATCTACGTTTTTTATCGATGATCACAGACTAAACATCACTGGTGTTGAACAGATGAGTGATACGCAGGCGCCTGGTTTTTACTACGTTTTTAAAAAAGTTCTTTCTCCTTTTCAGGAAATACCCTCTCCCCCACCAGATTTGGTATAGCACTCTTACTATTTTTTGTACCGGTTTGTTACAGACAGAGCTGTGCACAAGCCAGTACGCGTTAATTTTTCTATTTACACATTAAAAGAATGCATACCCATGAAAAGGACATTATTTATAATCGTGTTAATTTGTAGTTCGTACTGCGGATTAGCACAAGTTACAGACACCCTTTCGAAAGATGAAAAAGACAGTCTGTTTATTGATCAGTACGAAAATAATCAACTAAAAGACAAAGTGCTTCACGCTGAACCGCTGTACATTGATTTGATTCGCGATTTGGGCGCACGAAAAGGTGAACGCGAATGGAATGTTGGCGGGGGGATCTTCGACAACACCAAATATGACGAATATGAAGCATTGATTGAATACGAATGGGCTCCCGTTGACCGCTTGGGGCTGGAGATGGAGCTTCCCTTTACTTTTTATCTTCCGCAGTCGGATACCACTACAACACCATCGAGCAGTTTAAATAGTTTGAAGTTAGCCGGTCAATACACCTTCCTCGTGAGCGAAAAAGCGAGTACTTCGCTGGCCGTCGGGTACATTCACGAGTTGCTGATGCCGAACTTTAATCAATATGGTTCATCGCAGCTGTTGACAGGATTTTTGTACAATCCCTTTTTCATAGCTGCCAAACGCTGGGGAAATAACTTTCACACCTTGTTGTATACGGGTCCAATGATCGAGCAAGAGTTTGGTCACGACGCAACGACACATTTGCAAATCAACAGCAATTTTCACTACATGATTTCCGGAACGCGCAATTTTGTTGGTTTAGAATTCAATAAAGAGGTTTGGCAAGACGGTTCCTTTCGTACGACAATACGCCCTCAAATGCGTCTTGAAATCAACGAGCATCTTTTAGTTGGTATTGTCAGTGGAATTCCCGTTAATCGAGAAGACCAACGATTTAGTTCTTTTGTCAGGCTGATTTATGAACCGGGGCATCGTTCGATGCAGGGAACTCATAAAAGATAGGTGTCGATAAAGTAAGATAGGCTGCTCACAACAAAGTGAGCAGTTTTTTTATTGGTTTTCCTTTTCTTTCGGTTTTTTCCAAAATACGTTTTTCGGAAAAGTAATTATGTCATTGTACTGTTCATTGCCCTCGTTGACAATGGCAGGCTTTAAATAACCGTCAAAAAGTGCAATTTCGTAGATTTCCTCAATATCGCTACCATATTCCAGCTGAGCTACCACAGATTGCGTATCGGAATCAAAAACAATGACTCCGGCCTTGTCTGTAGGATTGTCAAATGAGATAGCGCCAAAGGTTTTTGATGATTTTCTCAGCGCAGAATACGAAATGAAAAAATAATTGTCGATCCGTTTCATTCCCCGAATAAAACGCTGAAAATCATAAATCACTTCTCTCTCTTTTGATTTTTTGTGAATGCGGTTCAATGTTCCCCGCCCCGATTCCAGAAAGTATATGTACTCTCCTCCGTCAAGGAGCGAATGAGGTAAAGCCAACCCATCAGCCATCACCTCTCCTCCAGGAACAGTCATGATGGCACCCGTATTCATAACGTCTTTTCGCCACCCTTCTTTTTCATCGGTCATGGACAGCATGGATACGTAAGTAGGGAGTCCTTGCTCCATAATCATGCTGTTCAAATGGCAGCGATCCTCGGGAACCAGTGAAGAAATAAATGGCGGTTTCCATTTGGGAATAAAGCTGTGGTTAATATCGAAAACGGAAATGCACGAGAACATTGTATTTACTCCCCACAAACTACCTTTTCCAAATCCGATATCGTGAATGTCGAGCGTACTGGTGTTGTAACGCGCTCTCTGAAGAAATACTGTATCAAATTTCTTTTCATTGAGACGGATCGTATTGACGACGTTTTCACTATTCGAGAAAAAGTAAACACTATCCAAAGTGGCGACAGCCAATTTGTTTTTTTCAACCATCAGCCCCATAGGTTTTTTAAAACCCACAGGTATCTGATGTAAGTTCAGACCGTCTAAGCTCCCCAACACCATAAGCCTTCCAGCCTGATAAGTTGAGAGCACTAAACTTACTTTTTTCTTAAACAGTATTCTGGCTAACTCGTCATCAAAGTCGATCGAGTAATCTCTTGACATATAAGAACTACTTCGCTTCTAATCTCCACTCCGTATTATCCTCAGTTTCAAACCAAAGTTCATCATTTTTAAGGCGCAAAATCTCCCACTCCTGGATTATATTTTCACCATCGAGTTGGATTTTCAGATCTTCTTTATTGCTGGAAAACTCCCATTCACCCGAATAAGAATAAGAATATCCTCCATACGCATAAGAAAAATTCAAATCGCCGTCTTTCTCAAATTCCATTTCAATCGAATATCCTGCGGGAGGTGTTTGATTCCCAACTCGCACGACCTCCCAGTCTCCCGTTAGGCGGGCTTTTTTCGTTCTTAAAGAAAAATTAGGCCCATCTTCGTACTTGGAGCAACTTTGAAAATTGAGTACTGTGATAACAGTAGCAGCTAAAAATAGCGTGTTTTTTGCGTTGATCATTTTTTTACGATTTTAATTTACAAGTCAAAAATACAAAAAATATTGATTACAAGGGTGCTTATACGTTTTTTCTGAAAAGAATAGTGTTGGGAAAAAGTAAAAAGGTATCTCGCCTTACTCATTTCGGTGCTACCCAATTCGCACTAAATGAAATTGACTATAAATTCATCTTTTATTTGATTATATTTTAATCTTTTTAAAATTTAATTTAACTTTGTGGCATCCGAAAGGAGCAATTCGATATGCAGTTCCAATTGTAATGTTTAACTTTTTAAAACCGTACTTATGCAAAAGGAACGCGCTATTGTCCATATGGATCTGGATACATTTTTTGTCTCGTGTGAACGGCTGATCGACAGTCGGCTCAACAATAAACCCATACTGATTGGTGGCACCAGTGACCGCGGTGTTGTAGCTTCATGTAGCTATGAAGCACGAAAGTTTGGTATTCACTCTGCTATGCCAATGAAGATGGCGTTACAACGTTGTCCTGAGGCCATTGTCATCAAAGGAAACTCATCTACTTACACCAAGTATTCAAAGATCGTGACTGAAATTATCCAGGAATCAGCTCCCGTCTACGAAAAGAGTTCTATCGATGAGTTTTACCTGGACTTTACCGGAATGGATCGTTTTTTTGGTTGTAAGCAGTATGCTGATGAGTTGCGTGAACGGATCATTCGAGAATCAGGACTTCCAATTTCTTTTGGACTTTCCGAAAACAAGACCGTTTCTAAAATTGCTACGGGAGAAGCTAAACCGAATAATGCAATTAATATCAACTATGGTCATGAGCGTCCATTTTTGAGTCCGCTGTCGATACGTAAAATCCCTTCTGTAGGATTAAAAACTTACCAAACGTTCTGTGGACTCGGTGTCAAAAAAATCCATACACTACAGGAAATGCCCGTGGAGTTATTGGAACAGGTTTTTGGCAAAAATGGAAGAACCATCTGGAAGAAAGCACACGGAATAGATCCTTCTCCTGTAATTCCGTACAGCGAACGCAAATCGATCTCCACAGAACGCACCTTTGACCGGGATACGATCGATATTGTCAAAATCAAAAGCATTTTATCTGCCATGGGAGAAAATTTGGCGTTTCAACTGAGAAGAGCGCAAAAAGTCTGCGCTTGTGTAACAGTAAAAGTTCGTTATTCTGACTTCCAAACGAAAACGCTTCAAAAGAAAATCCCCTACACTGCAGCTGACCATGAAAT
>CAYFTH010000146.1:0-6109 GCA_964346075.1 uncultured Fluviicola sp.
TTGTTTCTTTTTGGAGCAACCGACCGAAGGGAGCTCACGAACACTTTTAAAACTCTCAAAAGTGAGTAATGCGAAAAAGAAAAACCTTGAATATTTTTTAAATAAAGGTGTTCTCCCCATTTAAATTACGTTGACCCGAAAACTTCCCATCGATGGATGAGTGCTCGCCAGACAGAGGAAAACGATAGAGATCTTGGATCATTATCAAAATTTGGGAAGAATGTTAAGACTTGAAACCATTTTTGAATGGAATTACTGATTTAGATCATCGAAATAAAGAAAAGAAGGTTAAAGTGTGAAATAATACCGAAAAGAAAATGGTTCTACAACGAATTTAGTGGCTAAGTAGCACATCTCGGCTTCGCTCACTTCGGTTAACTCAGTGCATCGCGATGTAATACTTCTCGAGTTCGCTTATCTCGACGGGCTCACTTCGGTCAACTCAGTGCATCGCGATGCAACGCATTTTGATTGAACATGCTATTGCTACGGGATTCCGGCCTGCTGGCGAACAGGCAATCCCGTAAGCAATAGATGTCATTTCCAACTTCCTGGACGTTTCAACGGCTTGCTTTTTATTAAATGATCTATTAATCGTCAAGTGGCTGAGACCATTACCATATAGATTACGCCTCCATCAGCGAGGCATAAACCCCTTGTCGATGCAACCGTTGAAACAACAATCATTAGTAATTAAGCCTATTGGTCTCCAGCATTCAAATTTGCTTTATCTGTGTCCAGAATAAATTGATAGACCTCCTGAATAATTAATTTTCGAGCGATACGATGAATATCCATGCTCACTTCCCGCAGTGTATAATTAAATTTTAAATCAAAAAAACCATTCTTTACGTTCAACACCTCCAATTCATAAGAATCCGTCTCGATAAACTGCTCAAGGTCACCCAACGAATCTTCAATACGTTTTTTCAATTGTTCAGTTGCCGATATGTATGTCTTTCCCAACTGAAAATCCACACTCATTTGACGAATATCTTTTTGCGTATAGTTGACAATTTCATTGTAATGAACCTTTGTATTTGGCAAAAGCACAATATCGTCATCTTCGTTTCTGATCAATGTTTTCAACATATTAATACCTAACACTTCTCCTTTTTTATCTCCTACCTTAACAAAATCTCCAACCTCAAACATGGTTGAAAAACTCAAATGAATACCCACTAAAAAATCAGAAATATATTCTTTCGTTAAAATCGCGATGGCTGTTGCAACAATGGTTATCGACGTGATCACCTCCCACAATTGTATTCCCAAAGCACTCAGCAAAGTAGTTATGAATCCCACGGTAATGACGAGTTTGGCAATATTTTCTACACCATAATGCACATTGTTTTTTTGACCCTCCTTGATATGTAACCTGCGGGAATAAGACCATTTGATTAACAGTGCTGCTGAATTTACTACTGCATAAAAAATAGCAAAACCTATAACAATTCGTATATGTCTATAGCGCTCAATAGTCTCGTGTAAATAAGATTCCGAATAATGGATGTAAAATAAGGCAAGCGTGACCAACACATATATTGTTAATTTCAATGCTCTTTTCATTTCATCGCTTTTAATTAAACATCTAAGAGTGCGAAGTTAATGACTTTTCTTGTTTTTTTGCAACGCTTTTCTTCGAAGGTTTTATGCAGACATCTAAACGGCATATGTTGAAAAAAAGTTGAAGATCCATTGGTAAAAAACAGTTTTCTTCCCATTAGAAATAATAACTTCACGAAAAAACAAGATCATGAAAATTCATCCATTAGAAACTGGAAACTTCAAATTAGATGGTGGAGCCATGTTTGGCGTTGTACCAAAGACATTGTGGTCGAGAACTAACGAGCCCGACGAAAAAAACATGTGTAGTTGGTCCATGCGATGTATGCTCGTTGAATACGATGATCGTCTAGTGTTAATTGATACTGGAATTGGAGAAAAGCAGAGCGATAAATTCTTCTCGCATTATTACCTCCACGGCGACGCCTCATTATTAGGTAGCCTGAAAAAACTAGGGTTTAGCCCGGATGACATCACCGATGTCTTCCTTACTCATCTTCACTTTGATCACTGTGGGGGAGCAGTTCAAAAAAATGGTGAAAAGCTGGAATTGCTCTTTAAAAATGCGACGCACTGGAGTACCAAAAGTCATTGGAAATGGGCTACTGAGCCTAATAATCGCGAAAAAGCTTCCTTCCTGAAGGAAAATATTTTACCCATTCAGGAATCCGGTCAACTCGAATTTATTGAGCGCAACGGAGACTATACTAAAAACGTATTCCCTGATTTCGACGTTTTATTTGTAGATGGACATACCGACAGTCAAATGATTCCACACATTCGTTACCAGGGAAAAACATTAGTATTCATGGCAGATTTACTTCCTTCGGTAGGTCATATTCCACTGCCTTATGTCATGGGATACGATACGAGGCCGTTAAAAACTTTAGATGAAAAAGAAAAATTTCTCAAAAAAGCGGTGGAGGAATCATATGTACTATTTCTCGAGCACGATGTTCAAAACGAATGTTGTACGCTTGAAATGACGGAAAAAGGTCCTCGTTTAAAGGAAACTTTCAATTTTAAAGAACAATTTTAATCTTTTTTCTATATTTATTTGCTTAATTCTGTGTTATGGACAAATTTCTAAGACAACTACTGGAGCAAAACGACAAAGTTATACTTCCGGATTTTGGCGCTATTGTGATCGAAGACAAAGAACAAGGTAACCTCATGTTCAATGAATACCTTAAATACAATGACGGAAACCTGGATGAATTGCTTGCCAAAAAATCCAATATGGACCTCCAGGAGGCGCAGAATTCTGTTGCTAAATATGTACGAGACATTCAACTTCAACTCGACAAAGGTGAGAGCTATGACATTTATGGACTCGGAAGCTTCTCCAAAAATAGTGATGGAGAAATTGAATTCGAAGGGAGTCTGGGAGAAGAAAGTTCCAGTTTTAATGAACCTGGCGCATCGCAAAGTAATGATGCTCCGGAGCGCGAAGAAGAAACAACAGTTTCTGACGATCAAAAAAAGGATACGCCTGAGGTATCTGGTACAACTTCCTCCGATGAGAAAAAGGAGAGTGCTTCGCCGGATGCTACACCTTCACCAGATGAACATCAAAAAGATGCTTCAGCAGAGAAAAGCTCAACTAGTACGAGTAAAAACGTAGCTTCAAAGAAAGCGAATAAAAAAGATAAGGAAGCCTCTAAAAGTAAAGATGCTTCCAATCAAAAGAAAAGTAAAAAGTCATCAACTAAAAAAACGTCAAAACAGAAGGATACTAAAAAATCCTCAGCTGGAAAGAAGAAAAAAGAGAAAAAACGTAAAACCAATCCCGTTCTGTGGATAGTTTTAATTATCGTTATTCTCGCAGGAGCTGGTGCCACTTATGTCTACTTCAATTATGATGAAGTCGAATCCTACATGGGATGGGATGAATTTGATAAGTCAGCAGAGGATAAAAACAAAACATTGGCTGAAAATTCAGGAGATACAGAAACTGGGAAGGATTCTAAAAACGGTATCTCCGAAGACGAAAAACAAGTCGGCAAATCAAAAGACAATGCTCAACCTTCATCGAATGAAGATCCCAGTAAAAGTGAAGATGATAACAAAGGCATGGATGAAGCTAATGACCAAAAAGACTCCAAAAAAACAGCAAGCGCATCAGAAGATGCAAAAAATGGAACGAACTTAGACCAGACAGCGGACAACACGGCATCGTCATCTCAGTTTGACCAGTCTTCTAATGGTAACTATCATCTTATTGCGGGGACATTTAAGCAACATGCCAACGCCAAAGGACTAGTAGCGAGCCTTAAAAGCAAGGGACTCGACGCAAAAATTATTGGCAAACTAAACGGTATGCACTACGTCAGTGCACAAAGCTTCCCAAGTGCCCGGGCTGCTAAAAATGCAGTCAATACCGTACGACAAAAGGCGCCCGATGCCTGGATTTATAAGTATTGATTCCACGAACAATACCAATGAATAGTCAAGACAAAATCATTGATGTAAAACAAGTTATTTACGATAAAAATCCCAACTTGTTAAAACGCATGCCGGGATTTGTGGTGTCGTATTTACAAAAAATCCTTCACGAAAAGGATGTCAATGAGTTCGTTTACGAACATCGCAATGATTCTCCCATCGAATTTTGTTTATCCGTTATGAAGAAATTCAATATTCGCGTAACGAGTGAAGGAGAGCAACACATACCCAAAGAAGGTGGAGCAATTCTAGCTATAAACCACCCACTTGGAGGCATGGATGCAATGGCATTGGTTACCGTTTTGCACGAAATTCGTCAGGATATTAAATTTGTAGTCAACGATGTTCTGCTTCATTTGGAAAATCTAAAGCCTATTTTTGTAGGTATTAATAAACATGGCAAAAATGCTGCTGCTTCCCTTCGAAAAGTGGATGAGACATTTGCAGGAAATGAGCTTCTTTGCATATTTCCAGCAGGGCTGGTTTCAAGAAAGCAAGGTCGGGAAGTTCGAGACCTAAAATGGAGAAAAACATTTGTCACGCGCTCAATCAAGTACAAAAAAACAATTATACCTGTCCATATAGATGGTGAATTGACTAATTTTTTCTATAATTTATATAAACTACGCAAAACAGTTGGCATTAAGGCAAACATTGAAATGCTTTATCTTGTTAATGAACTATACAAACAAAACGATAAAGAAATAACAATTACATTTGGTGCCCCACTGGATGCTGGTCAGTTTGATCAAACGAAAACTCCAGACGATTGGGCGCAATATGTGAAAGAGAAAGTGTACGAATTAAAGCAATAGCATGACACAAAAAGTTGAAGAAATTATTCCTCCTGTAGAACGTTCATTGATAAAAAGTGAACTGACTTCTGAACGATTTGCACGCACGACTCGCAAGGGAAACAATGAAATTTACATTGTTAATGCCCACAACTCTCCTCATACACTTCGCGAAATCGGGAGATTACGTGAATTATCCTTTCGATCGGCGGGAGGTGGTACCAAAAAATCACTGGATCTGGATCAATACGATACCAACGAGAATTGCTATGAACAACTTATCGTCTGGAGTCCGGAAGATGAGGAGGTGATTGGTGGATATCGCTTCATCAATTGCGCCAAACTATTAACGGACAATGAAGATGACTTCATACCGATGAGCACCTCGCACTATTTTAGTTTTTCGAAAAAATTTCGCGAAGACTACCTTCCAAAGACTATTGAGCTAGGTAGAAGTTGGGTCCAACCCAATTATCAACCTTCAGTAAATCCAAGAAAAGGACTTTACGCACTTGACAATATTTGGGATGGTTTGGCAGTACTTACGGTCGTTTATCCCAAACTGGAATATTTTTTCGGTAAAGTCACCATGTATCCGGATTACGACCTTGAAAGCAGGAACTTTTTACTCTATTTTCTTGAACATTATTTCCCAGACCCCGATAATCTGGCAAAATCACGCTACCCAATTGATCAAAAAAGCAATCAAGCCAAATTCAAAGAAATGATCAATGGCTATGACTTTAAAGAAGGATTTAAAGTGCTCAATCAATTTGTGAGATCGCGTGGCGCCATCATCCCTCCATTGATGAATATTTATATGCACCTCTCCTCTACTATGCGTACATTTGGTACAGCAAAAAACCCCGATTTTGGAGGTGTTGAAGAAACAGCCATTTTACTCAAGCTCAAAGATATCTATGCCGACAAAAAGGAACGACACATCGCTCCATTACTGAATGAATAGCATGGTTGTCTGCAGGCATCAATGAATATATAGGTCAGCATAAAACTATATATCCAGACAGTCCAAAGTCGAATATGGGTTCACACTCGATTGTTAGGGCACATTTAAAATGAAGAGGATACATTACATATTGATTGTTTTTTTACTCTTAGGTTGTACTGACAATAAGGAACAACCGAAAGGGAAACAATCAAAAGAGATAAATACAGTTTCAAATGACACTCTGAATCCAGAAGAGACAGTCAAACCAAAGATTAAAGAATTTGACATTAATAGATTTCAGTTAGAAGCCGACTCGCTACTGAAAGCATTGAAAAATGAAAAATATTCTATTGAA
>CAYFTH010000147.1:0-5901 GCA_964346075.1 uncultured Fluviicola sp.
TTTCCAGAAGCTTATTTCTGAATGAATTGCTTAATACAATAATTCTGTCAGCATAACTCAAATAGAGTGATTCTAACTTCATCCATTTTTTTGGACGTGTAAAAATGCTATTGGGAAATTTATTAACCCATGAATATAGTTGGTACGCATAGGGGTAGTTCTCGTGTAAATCCAGTATAAGTGGAATGTTTTTATTCATTCTCTGCTTTGATCGGTATACAGCTTGAGACATATAAAGATCGTGAACCTGTATAGCATCAAACTCGTGCTGACTCAATACACGCGAAACATGTCGTGTCCAAAGCCATTCATAAAAAGGGGTAATCAAGTTAAAAAAGTAGAGTATATTCTTCAACTTTCGCTTAATATTTAAGCGATGAACAGTAAACGAGTGTTTCTGGTGATTTTCGCCCTTGAAGCCAAAGCACAGGACATGGATCTCAAATCCGTGACCCTGGATCATATTAATCTCCTTGAGCACGCGAACATCATTATCCAACTCATTATCAACGACTATAGCTAACCGTTTTTTCATAAAGAATAGTTGAGATGAGTAGCCATTTCTGAGCACAACCGTTGAACTTTTTCTTGATCTTCCGAATCCCAGTCCTTAAAAGGTGGTATTGCTACAGATTTTTGACGATTAACACGGACATTAAGTTTACGTTCGATCACTTGGTCTGATAGCTGGACTTCACAAAATGAGCAAAGTGACTGAATCGTATCTACGCTCCAATCATTGAAGGATAAACTCATTTTTTGCTGCTCCGGAACTTGGTCGAGAAAAGCTGAAATCCAACGGTTGGTTTCATTCCACAACCAGGCATTTTTCTCTATAGCATCAAACCTTTCCCATTTCTGATAATAAGAGGAATGAGAAAGCGGTTCAATTCTATTGAGGTCCGATTGATTCTCTTCTACATACCACCTTCTTCGCAATCCAGAGCGAACTACTTCACCCGGATGACGATGTAAGTGAACAAATTTCGCTTTAGGAAAGATAGATCGAATAACCTCAGCAAAAAACGTCATGCGGCTATCGGTAAATATTAAATTTTTTTGTGCTTTTTCAGCACGCAAGAAAAGCTCCTCTCTACCTCCAAGAAACATTTCCTGTAACAGCAGCTGTTCATTTTTTGAACAATTCACAAATTCAAAAGAATACGCTACTTTAGCTTGTGATCGCATTACCGGAATAGGATGATGAATTGATACACTGGATTTATCCTTGCTAAAAACCGTATGTAACCATTTAGTTCCACACCTTCCTGTCGATAGAAAAATAACTGGAGTCAATTGATCTATGTATTCTCTCAGCTCATGTAAATCAACATCTTTTACTTTTTTTCCGAAAATTCTCCTTAAGAATAAATGATAATAAAACCATTCATCAAATAATTGTAAAAGAGTCTTCATATCCTATTACTTGGTTTAAATTTAACCTATGTAAATTCTGAAATTTCATTTAATAGGCGTTTCGCTATAATTTGATGCCCCTCGAGGTTGTAATGAACGCCATCAGGAAAATAATCATCCGTAAGATCACTGACTTCTATAAATTGCCCTCCCTCATTTTGAACTATTGATGCCAATATCTGATTGTATTCACGGTATTTCTTCATGCTACCTGGTAGTTGTCTTTCTATCCGCTGATTTCCTGCATTCACTCCAATAACAATCAATTTAGAACGTGAATCACGCTGAACACAACGAATCAAGTCGACCACATCTTTTTTAAATTGATTTTTCTTCGTCCATGAACGCCCTCCTCTCAAAACGACCAGAGTTCGACGCAAATGTTTCTTAATAAGATAATGATTCAATGCGTTAAAAAGTCGATAAAACATAATACCTCTGTTCCGATGCAGAACATCGGAAAACCATAAGGGTATGTCTCTATTTGGCGCATCTACAGCGCCAATATTAAGAATAACATATTCAGGATTTTCACGACCTATTTCATCTTTCACTTTAATAACGTCTCTTGTTACAGCTCTTGTAGCCGCACGATTAATCACAGACCAAAATTCGCCGTTTCTCCTTTGATTTAAGACATCTTCGATTATTTGACCATAGTTTTTGTTTTCCGAACGATCATTAGCAGGAGGTCGCACTCGAAGAGCAACAGAGCAACCCAATATCAATATCTTTTTACTAATTATCATTCCTTCTTTGAGCGCCCATGTAATTAACGCTCTTTTCTAAGATCAAAAAATGCAAACACTACCATCAACCCAAACCATACGATCGAACCAATCATTGCGATGGTGTTAGAACGTTCAAAACGTGGTTCTTTAAATTCAAATCGCAGTTCGTATTCGCCAGCAGGTAGCATCACTCCGCGCAGCAAATAATTAACGCGGTGAATGTCAACTGCCTCTCCATCAACGTATGCTCTCCATCCGTCAGGATAATAAACCTCTGAAAATACCCCAAATTGCTTACCTTCGGCATTGACATCATATACGATCTTGTTTGGGGCGTAATCTTTCATCTTAATTGATCCCTGACCTGAATAAGTCAATGATGGCAGCTTTTCAGCTACTTCTTCCGAAATAATCGCCTCACGGCGTGGCTCAAAATCATGAATTTTACGAATCGACAGTAAGGTTGTAAAACTATTCAAGGTATCTTTTTTCAACTCACTTTCTGGTATCCACGATCGCTTACCTTTAATATCCTCTACATAGTTGGAAGTAACACCAGAACGAATAGCATCATCGATATTAACAGGTATGCTGTCGCCACCATAAAGTACAATTCTTTCGCGACCTGAGATGGTATCCTCAGATTGCTTTTCTCCATTTACAAAAAGTGTTTTGTCTCCTTTATCACTGATCAAAAACAGATTCCCCAGCGCCAATAGTTCCTGGTTCGGGTGGGGTTGAACATTTAATTCCTGAACCATCCAGCCATTACCCAGCGCTCCAGGGTTTTCTCTTGCACCATCTCGCTGAATAAAGTACTTGACATTCATCATATTGAACACATCCCTGTTACCTTCATCAATATGGAAATTTTTCACATTCTGAATGCGTCGCAATTTGGCTCCATGATAACCATTTAGCGCTTTATGAAAATAGGCATCGCGCGAAGAGTTAAATCCACTTGAAGGGTTGTAGACCCGATAATTGGAATTCAAGTTCAACGTTTGAAACTTTTTTGACCACAGCTTATTTGGATTACTTCGCGAACGCCGCCCCCTGGACTTATCAGCACGAATCGCATCAATCTTTTGTTTCAATTCCGGACGGTTCGACAACTCTTTGTTAAAAATTTGCTTGTCGGCTTGTTTCGGCTGAAGCGGATAATCAAATTCGCTTTCATCCATCCAGTGCACAAAACCACTTCGACCAGCTTTTTCATTGTTGAGGTAGTTCAGGTCTACCATCACAAGGTCGATAATGGTAAATATTCCCATACCTGCAATAATCCACTCCTTGCGCACTTGAATACGTACATAGATTAAAACTAAAACAATACCGATAAGCAAAAATAAAATAGAACGCCCCATACTCGAACGGTAAATAGACTTTCTTACATCTACTAAAGCATCAAACTGCTTATCCACACGCTGCATCTGCTGTTGAACAACTTGATTCACTTGCTGCGGATTGTTCACATCGATCCCATTTTGCTTTAAACGCTGGGGGTCTTCATTCATAATCTGATTGCGCACCTGATCCTCGTAATTATAAATATAGTCTCGCTCCCGGGGAGATAAATATCCATCACCCAAACCTGTAAAAGTCAAGATCACCATAACAACAAGTAACCCACCTGCTCCTATATAAAATGGTCGCATATTCGCTTTAATACGCTCGCGATCTTTAAATAATTTGCGTAAAAACAGCACCGCCAGCAGTGGGATAACCAATTCGACTATCGATAGAATGATTGTAACAGCCCGAAACTTATTATATCCCGGAATATAGTCGAGGAAGAAATCAGTGAGCCCCATAAAATTCTTCCCCCATGAGAGTAACAATGCAAGTATGGCCACTCCAGCTAAAGACCACTTTAGCGGACCTTTAAGGTAGATCATCCCCATAAGCGCCAAAAAGAAAACGATAATCCCAAGATAAACAGGTCCTGAGACAAAAGGTTGAGCCCCCCAATACACATCATTTTCAGCCACCAAGCTCGCCTTTCTGCGCATTTCTTTATCTTTAAGAATATCCGCAAAGGGGCTGTTTTTGATCGCATTATTCGATCCTCCTTTGACGTAAGGGGAAAGTAATGTCATCGATTCACTGACGCCATAACTCCATTGTGTGATATAATCTTTATCCAGCCCGGTATTCGTTGATGATTTCGCTGGTGTGCCATCGGGGTTAATGGTAATATCATTACCGCCCCGGATAGTGTGTTTTGCGTAATCGTTGGTTAATGAAATATTTCCGTAATTAATCCCTAAAGCGAAAAAATAGGCTAAAAGGATACCACCAGTAGCCTTGAAAAAACGTTTCCAGACTTGTTTTTGAAAACCACGCGCCACTTCTGCTATTCCAAACCCGATCAAAACTATTCCCAAATAATAAGTGATCTGGAAATGGTTGGCACTCAGCTGTAACGTCATGAATAACGCTGATAATAATAATCCCCATTTCAGGTTATAGCGATAGGCCATATAGAAAGCACCAATCACTGGTCCCATAAGACTAATAGCAGCGGCCTTGGAATTATGTCCAGCTTGAAGAATGATGATATAGTAAGAAGAAAATGCAAAGGCAAAGGCACCAAAAATAGCGAGTTTTGGTCCCACCCGCATGCACAGGAGCATAATATAAAAACCAATTAAATAAAGGAAAAATAATCCGGCGGGTGACTTCATCCCTAAACTCAGGACATCAGTCACATTGTCAATCCAGCGACCTTCATATTTCGTGGAAATTTGGTAAGTCGGCATTCCTCCAAACATCGAATTCGTCCAGAGAGGCTCTTCATTCTCGGTTGCTCTAAAGTGGGATATCTCGTTAGACATCCCTTTAAACTGCTCGATATCGTGCTGTTTAAGTCGGTGACCACTAAACTGTGGTTGAAAATAAATAAATGTTACAAGAAAAAATAAACCGACTGCGAGCAAGTGCACCCAGTGCTTCGAAAACAATGTCTTTAAATCTAATTTACTCGCCATTGATCAATGATTTTTGAATAAAAGCGTGAATATAATAAAAGAGAAGAATTTTTAAACAATTAGTAAAGTGATTTCACAAACGACTTATCCGTGCATCGTTTCTTTTTTTCCGTATCGCTTCATTAAGTCAGCTTCAAAATCGAGAAATTCTTGCCACCGTCGCTCTACATCTATTTTCTGAGCATATTTTCGCGCAAAATTTAAGAACATGGTATAATGCCTTGCTTCGCTCTCCATTAATTCTTTGTAGAAAACACGTAATTCAGGATCAGAGATATGTTGAGATAACAGTCTAAAACGTTCACAGCTCCTCGCCTCTACCATTGCACCAAAAAGCATACGTTCAACGAATTGCTGCTCTTCGTTCCCCCCTTTTCTGATGAAAGCTAATAAATCGTGGATATATTCATCCCTGCGCTCTCTCCCCAATTTCAAATTTCGTTTGCGCAATTCCCGATGTACCATTTGAAAATGCTCCATCTCTTCCTTTACCAACTCCCCCATTGCCTCAACAACATCAGGATATTGGGGGAATTTAACAATAATCGTTATTGCATTTGAAGCAGCCTTCTGTTCACAATAAGCATGATCCGTTAAGATTTCCTCTATATTTTTCTCAACGATATTTACCCAACGTGGATCAGTCGGTAATTTAAGTCCTAACATGGTCATCACTTTTTTTACAAAAATAATAATTGCATACATGCAGGCGGAAAACTTATCATCTAAAATCACCTGTCGCTAATCGTTATCGCAAAGCTCCT
>CAYFTH010000148.1:0-5881 GCA_964346075.1 uncultured Fluviicola sp.
TCCACCAATGTCGTCTTTCCGTGGTCGACGTGTGCAATAATTGCAATATTTCTAATTTCCATACTATATGTTAGTTATGAGTTGAGCGTTTAAATGATCCACTTGAAAATCTAAACACTCACTCCATTCTAAATTTAAACTATCTTCTTCTGCGGTTTCCGCCACCTCGACGACCACCACCTCGGCCCTGACGCTTGCCATGTCCAGTTCCGCGTTTTCCTTTCGAACTCTTACTTGCCGTTTTCTCGATATTCATGCGTTTACCTTCAAATTCAGCATCGCTCACCTGAGCAAGAATCTTATCCGTATCACCTTTATCGGCATCAAAAAAGGAAAAAGCAGGCATAATATCGATCCTGCCTATCGTGTTCGATTTCAAACCGGTAGCATCACAAATCACCCGCAGTAAACCGCCTGGGTTGAGACCATCTTTTTCGCCAAGTGACACAAAAAACCGCTGTTTATTCTCGTCTGTTCCTCGCGAACGTTTAGAACGACCACCACCAGCATCTGCTTTATCCGAAACTTTAGCATTGAGGTCTCCTGCTTTCTTGTAGTAGTCCAGAAAACGATTAAACTCAGCTGAAACAAATTTTTTGATCACCTCTTCTTTAGAGTAATCCTTTAAATCTTCCAGAATATGAGGAATAAAAGGCTCTATCTCTTTTTCATTTACTTCTGTTTCCTTTACTTTTCCGATCATGGATTCTAGTTGAATCGCACAAATCGCTTCAGGCTGAGGTATTTCAGCGAATGTAAATTTCTGGTTGATAATTTTCTCGATCTGATTGATCTTATATTTTTCTCTTGTATTGATCAACACGAGTGACTCACCTTTTCTTCCCGCACGAGCAGTACGCCCACTGCGGTGTGTATAGTTCTCTACCTCATCAGGAAGGTTGTAATTGATGACATGCGTAATATCATCAACATCAATACCACGGGCTGCAACATCTGTAGCCACGAGTAGTTGAATGCTTTTATTTCGAAATAAGTTCATCACGCGGTCACGTTGTGCTTGCGACATATCACCGTGCAAGGCTTCAGCACTGTACCCTTCTTTCCCGAGTTTTTCAGCAACTTGTTGTGTTTCTCTCCGCGTTCGGCAAAATACCAATCCAAAGATCTTAGGGTTAAAATCGATCAATCGTTTTAAACCTGCATAGCGATCCCTTTCTTTGACCGCAAAATAGATGTGGTCTATGTTTTCATTCGCTTCGTTCTTATTACCGATACTCACTTCCAGCGGATCGGTCATGTAATTTTTTGCTATTCGCGCTACTTCTTTTGGCATCGTTGCAGAGAACAGCCACGTACTTTTTTCATCTGGTGTGGCTCTCAAAATAAAGTCAAGGTCCTCCTTAAACCCCATATTGAGCATTTCGTCCGCTTCATCGAGAACAACACATTCAACTTCACTCAAATTCACCGCTTTACGGTTGATGAGATCCACTAGACGGCCTGGTGTTGCAACGACTATTGCGACGCCTTTTTTGATATTGCGCATTTGCGTACGAATATCCGTTCCACCATATACGGCTTCAATTGTTACTGATTTTTCGTGTTTCGAATAATCTTTAAGATCATTTGCAATTTGTAAACAAAGTTCACGCGTTGGACAAATAATTAAGCCCGTTGGAAATCGTTGGCTAGACGTTATTCTGTGCACTAATGGAAGCCCAAAAGCGGCTGTTTTCCCTGTTCCAGTTTGTGCAAGTCCCACGAAATCACTTTTTGATTTCAGTAAGTGTGGGATAGCTTGCTCCTGGATTGGTGTTGGCTGCTCAAACCCCATGTCTGTTACAGCTTTGACCACCTGGCTTCTCAGCCCTAAATCATTAAAGGTCATACTATCTATTAAAATTGGGTGCAAATGTACGATATTTAAAAGACAATCAGTAAAAAAGGTTATTAATTCATCGAAAATTCATGCCATAGAGCCCAATACTCAACAAGATTACTGATTCGATCCCTTCTGCGACACACGTTATCACAGTTTTGCTATTCAACGGAATAATCACCGCTATCGTCCTGATTTATTCAATGGTTCGCTTTTTTCTAACAGTAATTATTGAAATTTTACTGTTAAATACAGTTTTCATTTGCTTTAAAGTAGGAGAGCGTAAAAATATTTTGTTTGTTTGTAGAAACAAATAATAGATTGAATGATTATGAATGTATTTAAAGTGACTACAACTTTTGTATTGGGAATGAGTTTGGTCGCCTGTTCTGGCGATTCGCAAGAAAAAGATGAAAGCAAGCAGAAACAGGAGGAAGAAGGAATGACCCTAAACACCATGTGTGATTGTGTATCACTATCAGAAAAGGTAATGAATGAATTAGATGCCAACGGTCGCACCAAGGAAAACATGGAGAAAGTTGAATTGAAATTCAAAAAAGAATTGGCAGAATGTGATAGTATTTCAGCTGATTATCAAGAAGGATTTGATGAACTTTCACAAGAAGAATTGCAACAGAAGCAATTAGAGTTTTTTAAAGAGTGCCCAGAAGCAGAAAAATTGAGCAAACGTATGGAAGCTCAGATGCAACAGCAGATGCAGCAACAAATGCAACAACAGCAACAAGGTGGCGGAATGCCCCAACAGGGAGGTAAAAACATGCCACAGCAAATGCCTGAAGGTCAACAGCCTCAGACAAAATAGCTCATAGCCTATTCAAATGTTACGCATAGGATTGATCTACTTAACAATTATTTGTGCCCAACTCCCTCATTTGAGTTGGGCGCAATCATTTACCCCCTCTGTTCATGCTGGAATAACAGCGAGCCAAATCAGTGGGGATGGCGCTTATGGCTTCGTCCAATTTGGCGGAATAGCAGGAGGATCAATAAATTATAACTGGGGGGCTGACTGGTCGCTGAATCTCTGTATTCGCGCCAACCAAAAAGGAGCCAGAATATACAAATCATCAGCAAGTATCAATACATACCGTCTGCGCGTCAACTATATCGAAACCCCATTGAGTTTAAAATATGCGTACAAATCATTTCGATTTAGTCTAGCTCCCGTTTTTGGTGTTAAAATCAACCAACGTGAACGCACCCAATTCGGAGAAATTGATAATCCCCGTATATTTAAAAACACGGAATGGAGTGCTCAATTTGCCATACACTATGTATTCAAGGAACCATGGTCGATAAAAATTAGCTACCAAAATTCACTTACGCCCGTAAGGGAACATAAAATAGATCAAGCTTATCCGCCTTCCAATTTTGTACTTGGCGAGTTTCACCAAAAGCTATTAAACAGAGGCCAGTACTTTTCGATACTATCAATCGCCGCAATTTACAACTTTTAATATCATTAGCTGCGCACACTTCCTATTCCGGCATCAATACCCATGATCTGTCCGGTTATATTCCTGGCTTGCTCACTCACTAGATAAACCGCCATGCCCGCAACCTCTTCAGCACTTAAATAGTTCTTCAATGGATGACGTTCTTTTGTAGATTCCTGTGCTTTTTCATTGCGCAATAAGTTTTCAGCCAACGGTGTTTCAGTTACAGTAGGTGCCACGCAATTGACGCGCACTTTCGGAGCAAGTTCGGCAGCTAATGATTTTGCAAGCCCCTCTACCCCTGATTTTGCAGCAGCGACAGAACTATGGAAAGGCATACCGATTTTCGAAGCCACAGTACTGAACATAACAATGCTACCACTATTCCTCTTCAGCTCGCGATGATACGCTTTGATCACGCGAACTGCTCCAAGAACATTAATGTTGAAATCGTTTTGAAAATCTTCAATTTTCAAACTACCAATTGGTTTCAAATTAATGGAGCCTGGACAATATATTATCGAATCGACACCCTTCATTTCAGGCAAATCATCTTTTAAAACATCTAGTCCATGATGTGTAATTTCTCGATCAACTGCAGGTTCTCTTCTGGAAAGATTTACAATTTCGTCCGATTCTGGAAGTTGATTAATGATTGCACTTCCAATTCCACCTGATCCTCCGATAATAAGATGCTTTTTCATACTTTCTTTTTAATCTTTAACATTTTTTTTAGTTAAATGTTTTTTTTGATCTCTACTTTCTCTGGAACAAATTTAAAACTGCCCGTATTAATCATTAAGGACAAAAATAACCACCTAACGATTAGTTTCAATTTGATAGTTTTTCATTAGCTTCTATTAATTGAATGAATAGTCGTTTTTCAAAAATTTGGTATCGTCCGATAAAATATAGCGCACCCTACTTCATGACGAGCTTAAAATTACATGAACTTTATCAATGAATACGATTGATAAGATTTAGTTATAGGTTAGTTGCATTTTAATTCAGTTTTAAGATCTCGTGCAAAAATTACCTGACAGTTAAATCCACAACTGCGGAGATCTATATTTAACTGCATACCAGTTCTTGATTAACTTAATTCTCACATAACTTCATTGGAAGCTAAACGTCGTTCCTTTGTGTCAAATTAATTCTAAACGATGAGTAAAATCGAGGAAAGTTTGGCGAGCGCCAAGATTGTGCAGCGCGGATTACTTCCTAAGCAACGTCATTTAAAGCGTGTTTTGCGCAATTATTTTGTTTTTTACGAACCCAGGGATATTATCAGTGGCGACTTTTATTGGGTTGGTGAAAAACACGGAATGAGTTATCTAGTGGTTGGTGACTGCACGGGTCATGGAGTTTCAGCGTCGTTACTCTCAGTCCTTGGACTCAATCTTTTCGAATACGTCATTATGAACAAAGGAATCAAGAAGGTAAGTAAAATACTTCAGGAAGTTGATAAAAAATTTATAGAAAGTTTTAGCGAAACAAATAGTTTTGACAATCCATGGATCGATCTCTCCATTGTTTGCATTGACCGTCGTCATAACAAAATACATTTTTCCTCTGCGAACAGGAAGATTTTGGTTGTACCACCAGCTATCAATGCTGTAGTTTTGAAAGGAAGTCGATATCCGATCGGTGGATGGCAAATAGAAGATGATAGAGTCTTCACGTCACGCGTTATTCCTTATAAAGTGGGAACTACTATTTACCTCGGTTCAGATGGGTTTCAGGATCAAATTGGAGGAATAAAGAACAAAAAATTTAAATCGAAACAGCTCCACCAATTGCTGGTTGATATCAGTCAACAACCGCTCAATGAACAAAAAGATGAAATCGCAAATCAATTTAACAACTGGAAGGGCAGGTCACAGCAGACAGACGATGTTTGCTTACTCGGCGTTCGACTTTGATACCAAAGTTTTAAGCAAAAAAAGCCGCTCCATGTATTAGTGAGCGGCCTTTTATCAATTCGAATCTTGCTGATTATTTCGCTATTTCACCTTCCTCTAGCAATGGTGCGTCAAAAAATTCATCACCAGTTATTTTTCCGGTAACCTTGATTTTGTCTTTCTGCTTGATTCCATCAAACTGATCTCCATTATTTGATTTCATTTTAAAGAAAGCCTGAGCTGCATCGCGATCAAATGACTCATCTTTATACAACGTCACGTTATACTCATATTCATCGTCTGAATTCGCTGCTTTTTGTTTATTATGGTTCATATAAAAACCTTCAATCGTGATCGACTGACCTTTGAGTCCTGCTTTGTTCGCTGCGTACATCTCAGCAAACTCTTCGACAGTGTATGCACGATCTTCCAGTTCAACAGATGCCTTCGAAGGCTCTTCCTGCTTTTCTGCATCTTTTTTTGTTTCTTTCTGCTCGTGCTTTTCAGTTTTCGATTTTTCAGCCTCTCCTCCCTTGTTGTCTTCGGTTTTAGCTGAATCATTACAAGCGTAAAGAAATACGCCCAATCCTAAGATTAATAGTGTTTTTTTCATAGTAATTATTTTTTTACACTACTGTCCGATAAAAAGAAGCCAGCAGAGCTGACTTCTTAATAAATCGTAA
>CAYFTH010000149.1:0-5844 GCA_964346075.1 uncultured Fluviicola sp.
TACAAAACGCGTTCTCAGAAGAAATATTCGAATAAGTTTATCATTGAGAAAAGAAAGAAATAGGATATGAGTCGTTCGTTAAAAAAGCCACCGTTTGTACATTACAAACTGTCGCACAAAGTAGAAACAGCACAGTCCTCGGGCTCTAAAAGTGTAATTAAGACGTGGTCTCGTGCCTCGACAATAACACCAGACTTTGTAGGATTTACCATCGCCGTGCACAATGGGAATAAATTTATCCCTGTTTATGTAACGGAAAATATGGTAGGGCACAAATTGGGAGAATTCGCACCGACGCGTAACTTCCGTGGACATGCTGGTAATAGAAAAGATAAAAGAAGATAATTAAAACTTCAGTGTCATGGGTGCTAAAAAGAGATTAAGAGCCGAACAAAGAAAAGAGGAGAATAAAAAGATTGCTTTTGCAACGTTGAAAGATTCTCCTATAACTCCACGAAAAATGAGGTTAGTAGCTGATTTGATTCGAGGGGTAGAGGTGAATAAAGCGCTAAATATATTACAACACAATCCGAAAGATGCTTCTAAAAGCTTAGCCACGTTACTGCGTTCGGCTATTGCGAATTGGGAGATTAAAAATGAGGATAGAGACCTTGAAGAAGAGACGCTTATCGTAAAAACGATTGAGGTTTCTCCAGCTGGTATGTTGAAGCGTATTCAGCCTGCGCCGCAAGGACGGGCGCACAGAATCAGAAAACGATCCAACCACGTACGTATTGTCGTGGACGGAATAAAAAACTAAAGAATGGGACAAAAAACAAATCCAATAGGTAATAGACTCGGTTTTATCCATGGTTGGGACTCCAACTGGTATGGTGGTTCTGATTACACCGATAAAATTGTAGAGGATGATAAGATTAGAAGATACTTAAATGCGCGTTTGTCGCGAGCGAGTATCTCAAAAATTATCATCGAAAGAACGTTAAAATTGGTTACCGTGACCATCAATACATCACGACCAGGAGTGATTATTGGTAAAGGTGGCCAGGAAGTAGATAAGCTCAAGGAAGAGCTTAAAAAACTGACGAATAAAGAAATCCAAATTAACATTTTTGAGATTAAACGTCCTGAATTGGATGCTCACCTTGTTGCGGACAGTATTGCTCGTCAGCTTGAGGCGCGTATTTCGTTTCGTAGAGCAATTAAGATGGCTGTAGCTTCTACGATGCGCATGGGTGCTGAAGGAATTAAAATTAAAATATCAGGACGGTTGAATGGTGCCGAAATGGCGCGTTCCGAAATGTACAAGGACGGAAGAACCCCTCTCCATACATTCCGTGCAGATATTGATTATGCATTATCAGAGGCACACACAACTTATGGGCGTATAGGCATAAAAGTCTGGATCTGTAAAGGTGAAGTCTTTGGAAAGCGCGACTTATCTCCAAACATTGAGTTGGAATCTCAAAAACGCGGTGGTCGTCGTGGTGGTGCTAGAAGAAAGAGAAAATAAGTAGAACACTTAAAAAGTACTGAAGATGTTATCACCAAAGAAAACAAAGTTTAGAAAGGCGCAGAAAGGTCGAAATAGAGGTATAGCTCACAGAGGTAGCAAAATCTCTTTTGGATCTTTCGGTCTCAAAACATTGGAGCCCGGTTGGATTACAGCCAGACAAATCGAAGCTTCTCGTATTGCAGTGACGCGATATATGAAGCGTGAAGGTAAAGTTTGGATCCGTATATTTCCGGACAAGCCTGTTACCTCGAAGCCTGCAGAGGTTCGTATGGGTAAAGGTAAAGGTGCTCCAAGTCATTGGGTTGCTGTTGTGAAGCCAGGACGTGTTTTATTTGAAGCGGACGGAGTAGCCTATGAAACTGCCAAAGAGGCAATGCGCTTAGCTGCTCAAAAATTACCCGTTAAATGTAAATTCGTCGTGCGAAACGATTATGTGATCCCCGGTAAATAAGTAAGGAAATGAAACAAGAAGAAATCGTTCAATTATCGTTAGAAGATCTCAAAGATCGTCTGGATGAGTCGAAAGAAAAAATGGATCAAATGGTGCTTACGCACAAAGTTTCTCCGTTGGAGAATCCACTACAAATTCGATCACTTCGAAAGACTATCGCTAGATTGAATACGGAATTGACTAAAAGAAACAAGCAGTCTTAACTGCTAATTTAGAAATTGGCTTGAAATGGAAAAGCAACAATTAAGAAAAGAGCGAACTGGTGTAGTTACGAGTGATAAAATGGATAAATCCATAGTTATTGCTGTAGAGCGTAAAGTAAAACACCAAAAGTATGGTAAGTTCATAAAAAAAACTGCTAAATTTGTCGCCCACGATGAAAAAAACGACTGTAATCAAGGTGATACAGTTCGAATTCGTGAGTGCCGTCCTTTGAGTAAATCAAAGAACTGGAGATTAGTAGATATTGTAGAAAGAGCTAAATAATCATTAGAAAATGATACAACAAGAATCAAGACTTGCAGTGGCCGACAATAGTGGTGCGAAGGAAGTGGCGTGTGTTCGTGTACTCGGAGGCACAAAACGCCGATATGCTACTATTGGCGATAAAATAGTGGTCTCTGTCAAGAGCGCAATGCCCTCTGGTGGTGTCAAGAAAGGACAAGTCGCCAAGGCTGTGGTAGTAAGAACGAAAAAAGAAATTCGTCGAGCAGATGGATCTTACATTCGTTTTGATGATAACGCCGTTGTTCTATTGAACCCAACGGATGAAATGAGAGGAACTCGTATTTTCGGACCAGTAGCTCGTGAGCTGCGCGAGAACAATTACATGAAGATTGTTTCGTTGGCTCCTGAAGTACTTTAAAATCGTAAAGTCATGCAAAAGAAATTACACATTAAAGTAGGCGATACCGTTAAAGTTTTGAGCGGTGAACATCGCGGTCAGGAAGGTAAGGTACTTTCAATCGATAAAGGTAAAGAACGCGTAGCTGTGGAAGGTGTTAATGTGGTGAAACGCCATACGAAGCCAGACGCTGCGAACCCCCAAGGTGGTATAGTGGAGAAAGAAGCGGGTCTTCACATTTCCAACCTCATGCTTGTAGTAAATGGCGAACCAACGCGAGTTGGAAGACGCCGCGACAAGGATGGAAAGCTAATTCGTTACGCTAAGAAAACAGGAGAAGATATTAAGTGATGAGTTATACACCAAGACTTAGAGAAAAATATAAAGCGGATGTCATTCCAGCTTTGACGAAAAAGTTCGGTTTCAAATCTAGTATGCGTGTTCCGCGAATTGAGAAGATTATTATCTCTCAAGGGCTCGGTGAAGCCGTAGCGGATAAAAAGATTATTGATAACGCTATTGAAGATTTAACGGCTATTGCTGGTCAGAAACCCGTAGCGACTGTCTCGAAAAAAGACGTCTCCAACTTTAAATTGCGTAAAGGTATGCCCATTGGAACAAAAGTTACATTGCGTGGTGAACGCATGTATGAGTTTTTAGACCGTTTGATCTCGGTTGCATTACCGCGTACGCGCGATTTTAAAGGTGTACCTGCAAAAGGCTTCGATGGTCGGGGGAATTTCAATATGGGCGTTAAGGAACACATCATTTTCCCTGAAATCGACATTGATAAAGTAAATAAAATTTTAGGAATGGATATTACAATCGTAACGTCTGCGCCGAATGATGAGGAGGCAAAGGCATTAATGGACGGTTTTGATTTCCCATTCACCAAAAAATAAAAAGATATGGCAAAAGAATCAATGAAAGCGCGCGAGCGAAAAAGAGCTGCACTAGTTGAAAAATATGCTGAAAAACGCAAAGCGTTGAAAGAGGCAGGAGACTGGGAGGCGCTTCAAAAATTACCGAAGAATTCATCGAAAGTGCGTATGCACAATCGTTGCAGTTTGACGGGGCGTCCGAAAGGATATATGCGCCAGTTCGGAATATCACGTGTGATGTTTCGGGAAATGGCACTTTCTGGTAAAATACCAGGAATCAAAAAATCAAGTTGGTAATCTATAGTTAGGAAAGATATGAATACAGATCCTATAGCAGATTTTTTAACTCGCGTAAGAAATGCGAGTAGTGCACGTAAAAAAGTAGTTGAAATTCCTGCTTCGAAAACGAAGGCTGCAATGACGAAAATCCTTTTTGATAAAGGATACATAAGCAATTATAAAGTCATTGAAGACGACAAGCAGGGAATCATCAAGATTGCACTCAAATATAATCCCTCAACGAAGACACCTGCAATCACAAGATTGCAACGGATCTCTTCGCCAGGGCTAAGAAAGTATAGTAACGCAAAAGATTTACCCCGCGTTCTGAACGGTTTGGGTATCGCCATAATATCTACCTCAAAAGGTGTTGTGTCTGATAAAGAAGCTCGAACGCAGAAAATTGGTGGTGAAATCTTGTGCTACGTTTATTAATTAATTAAAGGATTATTTAGAAATGTCAAGGATAGGTAAATCCCCAATAAGCATCCCGAGTGGTGTAGAAGTTAAAGTTGATGACAATGTCATTACTGTGAAAGGACCGAAAGGAGAATCTACTGAAGAATTAGATGGAGGTATCACGGTAGAAAAAAATGACGATATATTAACTTTTCACCGCGCATCGGAAGCTCCTGTTCATAAAGCAAAACACGGTCTTTATAGAGCGTTGGTTTTAAATATGATCGAAGGTGTATCGGAAGGGTATAAGAAAGTACTGGAAATTATAGGTGTTGGTTTTCGTGCCGACGTGAAAGGTCAAGTGTTGACACTTTCTGTTGGACACTCACACCCTATTGTATTTGAACTTCCAGAGGAAATTAAGGTATCTGCTGAAACCGCTAAAGGTAAGGCGCCAGTTGTTACATTGGAATCTCACGACAAACAACTGTTGGGACAAGTAGCTGCCAAAATACGTTCCTTCCGTAAACCTGAACCTTATAAAGGAAAAGGAATTCGATTCCAGGGTGAACAAATAAGAAGAAAAGCTGGTAAAGCCGCAGGTAAATAACCTTAATAATTAGAAGATCATGGCATTTAGTAAAATAGCAAGAAGAGCTAAAATTAAAAAAGGTATCCGTAAGAATTTAACGGGTACAGCAGAACTTCCAAGGTTGACAGTGTATAGAAGTAACAAACAAATCTATGCGCAAATTATCAATGACCTGAAAGGTGAAACGCTTACATCTGCCTCTTCGCAAGGTATGAAAGATTGCGAAGGGCTGCCAAAAGTAGAACAAGCAAAAGTGGTAGGTAAAACTATCGCTGAAAATGCTTCAAAGGCAGGAATCGAGAATGTGAAGTTTGATCGTAATGGTTATTTATACCATGGAAGAGTTAAATCACTTGCTGACGCAGCAAGAGAAGGAGGACTAAAATTTTAAAAAATGGCAGCAAAAGTAAACAATCGAGTTAAACCTGGTGACTTGGAATTAGTCGATAAGTTAGTCGGTATTAACAGAGTTACTAAGGTAACAAAGGGTGGTCGTACATTTAGCTTCTCAGCAATCGTTGTTGTTGGGGATGAGAATGGTATTGTCGGTCACGGCCTTGGTAAAGCGAATGAAGTAACTGAGGCAATTTCAAAAGGAATTGACGATGCGAAAAAGAATTTGATTCGTGTACCAATTATCAATGATACGGTACCGCACCTTCAAAAAGGAAAGTATGGCGGAGCTCGCGTACTTCTAAAACCTGCATCGAATGGTACTGGTGTAATTGCTGGTGGTGCGATGCGTGCAGTTTTGGAGAGTGTAGGAATACATAATGTATTGGCGAAATCTCAAGGTTCGTCAAATCCGCATAACGTGGTAAAAGCAACAGTAGATGCATTAGCACAAATGCGCGATGCAGTAGCTGTTTCTAAACAACGCGGCGTGTCAATAGAAAAGGTGTTTAACGGTTAATAAATAGTACA
>CAYFTH010000150.1:0-5765 GCA_964346075.1 uncultured Fluviicola sp.
TCAATAAAAAATGTAAGGAACAAATAACGCTACATCTATACTAATGCAAAGATTGGTTAAAAGGTCCCCATTCTAATTTAAAGTCGTCAACCCAGGCGTTTTCTTGATCAGGATTCCAAATATAAACTTTGATCAAATCACCAGGTAGAATTATATCCTTCCATTTAAAAGCCGCAATAACTTGTTGCCATTCTTTCTGAGGGCTGTAATAAGGAGCCAAATTTTGACCTTTCCACAAAATTTGCTCTTTATCTCGTGTTACTGTCAGTACAAGTACCGTTTCCGTTTTGAACTTAAACTTCCCATAAAAAGAGATTAACAATGATAATTCTTCACGTCGCTCTTTTGTTGTATGAGTATATCCAGAAGCGTATAAATTGTCAGGGGCGATTTTTTCACTGAAACGACCGGAATAATATGTTGTTGAATCCAAAGTAAGATCGCCACCTGACTCTCCTTCAAAATTGTTCCAGTATAATGCATTCGAGTCAGCGGGAGCAAGTACCTTCTTGTTCATGTAAAAATTGCTTGTCAAACCTTTGATACGGAAACAGGCAATTCGTTGTCGGCGATCATTAAGCACGGTATTCACCGTATAGGCATCCTCATCGTAAGTTTCCACATAAATCAAGTAAGGTTTTTTATTACAAAATTCAATCAGCCTTCCATAGTGATGCTGCTTTGTCCGATCGTAAAAATGCAGCTGATCATTAAAACTTAATTGTTCTCTAAAGAGGACATCGTTGTAGACGTTAAAAACAAATCCTACAGTATCTCGATACCTATCTTTAAGTTTGAGTAAACGTTTTCTCAATTTCTCTATTGAAAGGTTGCTGCGCAGCAGTAATACATTGTGGTAAGAAAGTGATTCATTGAGTCTTATTTTTCGATATTCATTGATGTTTTCATAAGCATTCGGATGATTGGTGATCACATACACGCTGTCATGTTTTGACATCAAAGAATCAAGTGCGTTGTCCTGAAAATATGTATTATAATGAGGGATGCTGAATTTATCCAGGTAAGCTGTTACCCCATGTGGTTCACAACCATCAATGACCACAGGAATATTTTTGTTATATTGAGCTTTAAACTTTTTCACTGCTTCAAGCGGTTGGTAGTAATAGGAATAGTATTGGTGATCCAGATCCTGAGAACGCTGCCCCTCGACTATATCTTTTTTTAAGTGGGCTTGTGCTTTACTCATTTCGTTGTAGAATGTAAATAAGGAATAAAACAACATTAATAGCAAGACGCCAAATTCGTAGAAACAATTCCGTTTTATAATAACATTCAACGTTCGAGATACTCCAACTGCAAATAATAGAGCGTAATAAGGTGCTAGAATAATAAAGACTCTAAGCGGGGCTTCTCCGCCTCTGAAAAAAGGAAATAGCAATGGCATAAAGCAAAGCACAATGAGGTTCACAAGATTTCTTTCCACTTTTCGTTGTCGAATAATTAAAAAGAGAAGAATCAATCCACATATCAAGAACAATAAGCGCCCCGACAACATTGAAGGGACTACATGAGAGAAGTACCTATCAAGTTTGGCAAAATTAAAGGGACTTCCTCCCACCACGTACTTGTTCAAAAATACATCCTCAAAAACGGGTGAATACAATAATAGTGCGATTAAAACACCCACGCTCATTGCAATAATCAACCACAAATGCTTACCAACTCTCACGAAATTTTGCCCCTCCCGCTTCATCTTTCGGAACGCATCCATGAACCCGTACAATCCAACGATGAACATTACACACGCGATGCCGTAAATATTCGAAGGTATTGTGTAAAATAAAAGTGCACTCAAAACAATAATGATGAGAACTAATCGCTTTTTTGAAGATCTTAGATAGGATAAACTGTAATAAACAATGCATCCGAGCAACAATGTGCTCAATCCATACCCTCTTATTTGAAGACTGAAATTGTAATAGGCTAATGTGGTCATCAAAGCAATACAGCCCATTAGCCCAACTTGTCTGTTAAAAAACTTTCGACCTATTTTATAGGTAATAAAAAGAGTCAAAAATGCATATATCAAAGGGATTACACGTAAAACATAAGGTGTATCCATGAGCGTATAGATAGTACCGACCCCAAATACCTTCAGGTAAATACTATTGATCAGGTTGAACAGCACATGATTATTCGGTACGTGGTAATCGGTTACAATAGCTTCCAATGGCACAAAAGTAAAATGCTTCAACGTATAAATCTCATCATTCCAAAAATCTAAATTTATATGCTGAAGCTGTATCACAAGGAAGATCGTAAAAATGATAATCTCCGGAAGATACGCGTACCATTTACGGATCCGTAAAGGTAGCTCGGTGTTAGTCCTCATGTGATATATGCTTTAGTTCTCAAATTTAAAAAGATTAGGGAGATCGTAATTGTGAACGTACAATCATTTCTCTGTTCCGTTCCATTCCAAAAAAGTTGAACCTCATGCCGCACTGTATCAATGATATTAGACCAAAAGCAAATATACTTATGCATTTTAACCTCTTTTCCTTAATTTTGCGCCCACATTATGAATCAGTACAAAAAAGTAGCATTATACACCTTGGGTTGTAAACTCAACTTTTCGGAGACGAGTACGATTGCTCGCAGCTTTGAAGACGCCGGTTACAGCAAGGTACACTTTAACGATTTTCCCGACATCTTTATCATTAACACATGTTCTGTTACTGAAAATGCGGATAAAAAGTGTCGTCAACTTGTTAAGAAGGCGCGGAAAATTAATCCAGATAGCTTTATTGCGATTATCGGTTGTTATGCTCAATTAAAACCTGAAGAGATTGCTGCCATTCAAGGCGTAAATATTGTACTTGGAGCCAATGAAAAGTTTGATATTGTCAAGCATATCGAACAGCTGGACTCTCATGAAGACACTGCTATTGCCTACGGAAAGATCAAACAGGTTAACGATTTCGTTCCTTCTTTTTCTTATGGTGACCGGACCCGTTCTTTCTTAAAGATTCAAGACGGATGTGATTACTTTTGTACGTTTTGCACCATTCCATTGGCTCGTGGAAAAAGTAGAAATGCTTCAATTGCTGAAACGGTCAAGGAGGCAGAGAAAATTGCTGCTACGAACATTAAGGAAATAGTACTCACGGGCGTTAACATCGGTGATTTTGGTCAAGGAGGTGAAGAAAACTTCTTTCAGCTGATTCAAGAGCTGGACAAAGTAAAAGGTATTGAACGTTTTCGTATTTCGTCGATAGAACCAAATTTACTAAGCGATGAAATTATTGATTTTTGTCTCGATCGAGCAGATAAATTCGTGCCACACTTCCATATTCCTCTTCAATCAGGATCTGATGATTTACTAGAAAAGATGCGTCGTAAGTATAAGAGTGCTTTGTACACCAATCGGGTTTCACAGATCAAACGGTTAGCACCAGATGCATGTATAGGCGTAGATGTCATTGTCGGGTTTCCGGGAGAAACAGATGAGGAATTCATGAAAACCTACAATTACCTCAAAGATCTCGATATTTCATACTTGCACGTTTTCACTTATTCTGAACGGGCTAATACAACAGCCAACAAAATGAAAGATGTGGTTCCAATGAAAGTTCGAAAAGACAGAAGTAAAATGTTACATATTCTATCCGATAAAAAGAAACGTGCATTTTACGAATCACAACTTGGAAAAAAAGGTACTGTCTTGTGGGAAAGTGAAAATCACGATGGATGGATGCACGGTTTTACTGAAAATTATGTTAAAGTAAAACAGCCTTACAGCAAGGAGGCCGAAAACACGTTACAATTGATTCAAATGAAGCATATTAATTCTGATGGGCTGGTAACAGTGAATAAAGTGCTTGAAAAAGCTACAGCTTAACTATTACTGTTCAATTGGACCTTCTTTGAACTGCTCACCTTTTTTGCGTTCATTATTATGAAAGAAGTATTTAAGATCCAGAGCGAAAGTGGCTCCCTGAACAGATCCATAAGAAACAATACTGTAAGTATCATATCTATACTCCGAGGCAACAGTCATGAGTGGTGAAAAAGGAATGCGCCCAGATATTCCCAGGTAAAAAATTCCACTCTTTCGCGTGCGATACTCAAAGCCCACATTGGCATTGGTATGGAAATTAAAAAATGAGCGACGCCGACCTTCAAAGATAAACAAGTGTTGTCCATTCGGATTCGCGAGGGAGCGAATATTAGAAGGATTATAATTTGCAGAACCTCCGATACTCGTATTCATATATAGCGACTCTCCCAACTTGATATAAACCAAAAAATTGACTGGAATCTCAAAATTGATAAAGCTCAATTCGTCTTCTGCCGAAACATTGGAATCCGGCAATGCATAATTCGCGCGAAAATTGCGTTTGGAATAACTAATTCCCGTTTCAATGGCGAGCAACTCTGACAATCCAACCCTTACTGTTGCACCATAGCTGTATCCATAGATAGGCGTCACAGTTGTAGTAAAATCCTGCTCTTCCATATCAAATGGTCGGTCACCTACAATGCCGAGCGGTATCAAAGGTTTAAATTGAAATCCAAAGAAATTTTCTGGTTGTTGTCGATATTGACTAAAAGCCCCTGTAGACAGGCAAAACATACTAACTAACAACCAATATTTACAAAATTTAACCATCTATTTCTATATGCTCTTCGGTTTTTAGCTGATCGGGACGCGTGCAATATCCAATAAAAGCCAATACAACAGTTCCGATAGAAATCAACAGCAGGCTGTATCGAAAAAAACGATTTCGAATTAAAAAATTACGATTACTGGCTTCTACAGCGTAATTAATACGTTGGGACCGTTCAAAATTGCGCTTGTGAACCCCAAAAAGTATATAATTTTTTTGACGCGCTTCCTCCTCCCCTTTTTCATACCAAATTTTCAGCGCTTTCAATTCACGCTCAAAATCAGTTGCTCTCTTCTCATCGGCAAATCGATAAACCACATAGTTTGGGTCTGTAGGGTGACGCACATAATTCACCAAACCCAGATCAACAATATTTTCTACTTTTGAATCCACTCCGTAACGTATTCAATCGGTTTGCGTTGACCTTTTGGCCATTCTCCTTCGGGATAACCTACATAAAAAAGCGCAAGACACTTATCCTTGTCGCCTAAATCCAAGAACTCGTTCATTTCAGGTGTATAGATAAATTTTGGAGACGACCAGAAACCGCCCAGGCCATAAGCAGTGCACGTCAAATACATGTTTTGGATCGCGCACGCTACAGCTTCAACCTCTTCTATTTCTGGAATTTTCTCTTCTGGCTGTCGTTCCATACAAACGGCAATAACTGCTGAAGCTCTCGCAGGGCGTTCTGTCATTCGATTCAGTTTAATCGATTTTTGCTCATCTTTTGGAACCTTCTTTAGGTAAAGCTCATGCATGAACTCCCCAAAGCGATCTTTGCCTTCATCCATAAAGACTTTAAATCTCCAGGGTTGCGTCATTCCATGCGTCGGTGCCCAAATCGCATTATTTAACAACAGTTCGATCTGTTCTTTATGAACCTTGCGATCACTGAAGAATTCCGGATAAATCGTTCTTCTATCCCGAATCAGCTCGTTAACTTCACTTAAATTATATCTCATGATTTTGACTATTCTTTAATTCGTACTGCAAAGATAGAAGGAATTTGAAGTGTAGAAAATAAAAACGTCTCACGACCAGCTAAATTGTATTCCAGACTATATTTCGAATCATTGTTGTCCGATTAAATCGAAACCTATTGTGTTTTATACTACTGCCTTTCATTTTTTA
>CAYFTH010000151.1:0-5661 GCA_964346075.1 uncultured Fluviicola sp.
AGTCAGATCGAATTGAAGACGCAAAAAAGTCGTAAAGCGGTGCTTTCAGTAAGATGGGAGTAACCACCAAAAAGGAAAAAAGATGCAGCCATCATAAAGTGGAAATTATTGTTGGAAGTGCGGTTTTTGGGGTAAACAAACGGATAAGCATAATAATTTATATCCGTGTGTATCAAAAAAAGCGCACTGCCGGGTAAATATTTACTCAATAGGCGCGCATCGTATTTATAGTTTCTATGTTCTGAAGAATATTAAATGTCTTTGTTAAATTTTAATACGAATGACTTTCGTTCTTTTCTTGCGAAATATTTTGGTGATAGGAGAAACAATAATGAATTGATGATTTTTCTTGTCAGTGGCTACATTATTGGGGTCTGTAGAGATTGACTCTTCCTTTAAATCCAGTACTTTTTCAGTATCAATATCACCTCTTTCACTGAGATGCGTTATGGATAGGTATTTAATAACGCGATCTCTGAATCGACTTCTGCCGCGCGACTTCTTACCATCTTCTATCATATCGTCTATCTCATTACTTGTACCGTGTAGAAAATAGATATCATTGTCTTTTCTCAACGCTGAGTAACCTTTTCCAGGATCGTAGTTTCGAGTGAACTGATAGAAGGGGAGCAATTCAGTGTATTCAATACCACCATTTTTATTGGTCTTAACGATAATAACGTCTTTGTAATAATAATAGTATTCTGTAGTGGTAGTCATTTGACCATTCGCTCCGGTGGTAGTGCGCGTCACTACCTGCAATTCAAAATCTTGAAATATGGAGATTAAACCGTTATCTGATGTTTCAAAGGTTTCGATCAATTTAAAGTCCGTAGAGAAATTATCATCCTCATCATCGTCTCCTTTGCGTCTTTTTCTTCGGTCATTGCGACGCTTTTGTTTATCTGACCAATATTTGGTAACAAATGCTTCGTCAAACTCTTCCGTTTGTATGTCCGTAATATCATTCGTTCTTTTATCCATTACGGCCGTAAATAAACCGGCGAAACCTTTCTCTTTGATGATTTGACCAGATAATAAAATACCATTCGGTACAATCTTCATTCTAAAATCGCCAATGACAAGTGGTTCGAAATTTTCTTCAAGTTCAATTTCCGTAATATCTCCGTCTTTCTTTTCAACTTTGAATAGTCGGTGAGTGGTAATATTACGTTTAAAGATTTTGCCATCAATTTTTTTACGTACCGTCGTAGAAGCTTTGAGGTAAATATGATCTTTGGTCTCGATGAAGCTCTTAATTTTAGCATCGCTATAATTCAGTTTAAAGGTATAAGTGTTTTCCAGGTCCATATTCTCATCCAGTTCAATAACGCGATACATTGCAATTTCATCTTTATCACAACTCAAATCAGAAATAAAAGTGACCGTCTCGTCATCGTTTTTATAGAAATTAACGCCCCCTGAAGAGAAACCACTACCGCTATTAAATAGACCAGAGCAATCGGCAGCTTCGCCAATTTCAAAGCGATTACCTTGAAGTTTTCCCTTATTATTGATGTGGACTCCATAATATTTTTCTGTTTTTGATTTACGTTCTTTGCAGATAATGGTAGGTTTATCATTAATTACTTGTAATGCAACATATCGTAAGCCGCGCTGTCTGAGTTCTTTGGATTTTGCGATTTTCACTTCAGCGTGCATTTCCCCTGTATATGCGTTGAAAACTTTTAAATATTTTCGCATTAGAAAACCTATTCCTATATAGATTCTTCTGTAACTCAAGGTGTAGATATAACCGTCGTCGTCAATACCAGCAAAAGAAGAGCCGATTGATTTTCCTTTAGTAGATTCAAAAACGTCAACGTTATAAGAGGAGTTGTCGAATCCTGTAATTTGGGCGGTTGATAAGTGAACCAGCCCAATTAGAAATAGAGCAATTAAGTGTTTCATGATTATGATATAATTTAAAATTTGGCCGTAAAATTAGTATTATATTTGAGTATTATTGAGTTTTTAATTCCTGCTAAATGGACGAATTGCAAATGATGAAAGTAGTGCTATTGTCGGATACGCATAGCGCTCTGGATGAGCGCATACCGAAATACCTTGAACAGGTGGATGAAATTTGGCATGCCGGTGATATTGGTGATATGCATGTTGCAGAGAAACTGGAACGACATGCGCCATTAATGGCTGTATACGGGAATATTGATCACGGAACTGTAAAAAGGAAGTATCCCGAATACTTATGGTTTGAGCGAGCTGGATGTCGGATTTTGATGACTCACATAGCTGGACGACCAGGAAGGTATTCGAAACCTCTGCTGGAGGAAATAAAAAGTCGTGAAGCACCAGATATTATTGTCTGCGGTCATTCTCACATACTGCTGGTGAAAAAGGATCCACGATTTGATGCGTTATGGTTAAACCCCGGGGCTTGTGGAAATCAGGGGTTTCATAAAACAAAAACAATGCTTCGATTCGATATTGAAAACGGAATCCCCAAGAATATGGAAGTAATTGAGTGGAAGCGTTAAGCATTTGGCAACACATGCCCGTTTGAAAAAAGTTGAATAGTTTTACAATTTATTACACCCATAAGCGTTTTGAAAAAAACTATGAGATATACGTTATTGTTAATTTCTTTTTTGTACGCTGTTTTTGCCGTTGCTCAAACAGGTGGACAACGCGTTTTTCCTTTTCTCGAAATGACATACAATGCGCGCTCTGCCGGATTGGGGAGAAATTTAATTACCACCTACGATGCCGATGTAAATCAAGGAGTACAAAACCCAGCATCTTTTAATAAAGAAATGGACAACACCATTGGTTTTAATCAAGCTTTGCATGCTGGTGGGATTAATCATGGCATGGTTACTTACGGTAAACACTTTAAAGGTATTGGCACGGGAGCTATCCATCTGCGATATGTCGCATATGGAAAAATGGACAGGATGGATGAACAGGGGATACAGCAAGGTACATTTTCTGCAGGAGATTTTGCGCTTGGAGGAAGTTTTGCCCGTCGTCTGAACCCCCGGATTTCAGTTGGCGCTACTTTTAATATTATTTGGTCACAACTGGAATCGTACAGTTCAATGGGATTAGCGTTGGATTTAGCTGGTAACTATTTGTTTGAAAATGAAAGAACACAGCTATCTGCCGTGGTGCGTAATGCTGGTGTACAACTGACGCGATATGCCAATGAGGATCGAACACCGCTATTAACACAACCCATGCTCGGTATTTCACATCGCCTTGAACATGCACCATTCCGAGTTTCTGTGATCGCCCATCATTTAAATCAATGGGACTTGACATACGTTGATCCTAATGCAGAACCCTCTACTGATCCATTAACTGGTGAAGAAATACCTGTAGAACGGGCAGGGTTTGGCGAAAAATTAGCGCGTCACTTTCTTTTTCAACTTGAAGTCCTGGCTGGAAATACACTGCGACTCCGTGGAGCATTTGATTATCATCAGCGCCGTCAAATGCTCGTTCAGAACAGACCAGGTATGGGAGGGTTTTCGTTCGGTGCAGGACTTAATTTTAAGCGTTTCAATATTGATTATGGCTTATTTATATTTTCTAGTGCAGGATTTAACAATCTTATTAGCCTGACAACCAATTTTGACAAGTGGAAAAAATAGGCTGCAACAAGGGATTTATCAACTACACAGCGTTCCTGTTTTTAAAATAATATTACTTTTGTTAGCGACACTAAATAAAAATAATATGTCTAATAAATATCAAAATCAAATTGATGCTTTTATGGAATCCATGAAAGCTAGAGAAGCTCATGAAGTGGAGTTCTTGCAAGCGGTAGAGGAAGTTGCTGAGACTGTAATACCTTTTATTGCTGAGCATCCGAAGTATGAAGAGCATAATATCCTCGAAAGAATGGTAGAACCAGAACGGACAATAATTTTCCGCGTACCATGGATGGATGATAATAATAAAGCACGTATTAATCGTGGTTATCGCGTGGAATTTAACTCTGCGATCGGACCTTACAAGGGCGGATTGCGCTTTCACCCATCAGTGAATCTATCGATTCTTAAATTTTTAGGTTTTGAACAGATATTTAAAAACTCGCTGACAACACTACCTATGGGTGGTGGTAAAGGAGGTGCAGATTTCGATCCCAAAGGAAAATCGGATTCAGAAATTATGCGTTTTTGTCAATCCTTTATGACAGAGTTAAGCAAACATATCGGACCAAATACGGATGTTCCTGCTGGTGATATCGGAGTAGGAGGTCGAGAAATTGGCTTTATGTTTGGCCAGTATAAACGTATCCGTAATGAATTTACCGGCGTCCTGACAGGTAAAGGCGAAAATTGGGGCGGTTCTCGTATTCGCCCAGAAGCTACGGGATACGGTGCGATCTATTTTATTCAAAATATGTTAGAGCGGGTTGGAGATGATATCCGCGGTAAATCGATTGCTATTTCAGGTTCTGGAAATGTTGCGCAGTTTGCGATTGAAAAAATACTGCAACTAGGCGGAAAGGTACTGAGTGTTTCCGATTCTTCGGGATACATTTTTGCTCCCGATGGTATTCACTCAGAGCATTTGGACTTTTTGAAAGAACTCAAAAATGTGAAACGTGGACGCGTTGATGAGATGTCAAAGGCTTATCCGGATATGGAGTTTTATGAAGGCGAAAGATCTTGGAATGTGCCGACAAATGTGGATATAGCAGTACCTTGTGCAACACAAAATGAATTGAACGAAGAGGATGCCAAGAAATTGATTGATAAAGGAATTGCTGTAGTAGGGGAAGGGGCGAACATGCCATGTACTCCTGAAGCTATTGAGCAGTTCTATGAGCACAAAATTATATTTGCACCCGGTAAAGCAGCTAACGCTGGTGGTGTAGCTACTTCTGGTTTGGAAATGTCTCAAAACTCTCTCCGACTCAGCTGGAGTAGAGAAGAGGTAGACGATCGATTAAAAGCTATAATGCAGGATATTCATCATCAATGTGTAAAATATGGCCGGAGTGATGATGGTCAAGTCGATTATGTTAAAGGAGCGAATCTCGCTGGATTCGTAAAAGTAGCAGATGCCATGATTGATCAGGGTATTGTTTAAGTAAGTACTTCTTTTTACATTGAATAAACAAGGGGTTGCTCATAATGAGTAACCCTTTTTTTGGCTTCAAACATTATACTTTGAAGGGTTGGATGAAAGTTAATGACGCGATCAAATTAAAGTTGTAGGACTCGACTACCTATTGTTCGAAATGATGTGATTTTCTTGACGAGGTTACAGAACATTAAGGCATAAAAAACACAAGAGGGAATGAACAGGCGTCCAATTCCCTCTTGCTTATCAACCTAACTTAACCACCTAAATCACTGCAAATGTATATACGGAGTTCAGTATTTCCAAATCTGAACACGGTTTTTTAACAAAAATTACAAAAATTATGTTAAAAAATAGGTTATTAAGGGTGTTGAGCCAACTCCTCAAGCTTTTTCTTTTCACGTTAACGATAAATTTGATAAGGGACGATTTTTCATTTTGAAGATTGAAGGAGCAAAAAGAGAGGCTCAAGATCAAAAGTGAATGTAAATATTCATCATAAGAAGTTGTTTCGGGATTTTTGGAAATGAAGGTTTTTAGGATGGATCAATATATCACTTTTACATGATCTGCTACATTGGCGGACGGCTACTGGTATGCCCAAAA
>CAYFTH010000152.1:0-5649 GCA_964346075.1 uncultured Fluviicola sp.
TTATCGAGCGCGCCATGACGTGGTGAATTCCGGGGAGTCCATTCGCTGATGGAGGACCTTCATAGAATACAAAAGGGTTGTTTTCATCACGTGAGTCAATGGAAGCCTGGAAAGTGTTTTCATCTTCCCATTTTTTCATTACTCGTTTTGCTACATTGGGCAAGTTGAGTCCCTCGTGTTCAGGATATTTTGCGCTCATAACCGTTACTTTTTAATCGAGGCGCAAATTTAGCAAATTTTGTGGATATGATTTCTTACAGAGATGGGAGAAAATACATAAATGCAGGACTCAATGTGTGTCAAAAATAAATCAACCGTGATGCTTTCTTGGAGATACACTGCAATGTTACCTGCGACACAAAAAAATCATTTCTTTTTGTTGTTATTGCTGTATAATTGAAAATTTCAATATACATTTGCGGTGTCTCTAAGGGGTGTTCCGATTAAGATCGGAACTGAGATTATACCCATTGAACCGGATCAGGTTTGTACCTGCGGCGGGAAGATGACTAAAATAGTGTTAATTCTAATTAATTATTAATTCCAGGAATTAGCCCCTTGTTCTTGTAAAAAAAATTACAAGACATGAAAACGACAAGTTTATTAGTGCTTGCAGCGGCCTTGATGCTGTCCTTTGGCTTAAGCAGCCAATTCTCCATTCAAGGAAAGGTGAAGAACGAAAATGGCGAAACCCTCTCGGGTGCGGTCGTCAAAATTATGACAAAAAACAAAGGAACCACAACTCAGCGGGATGGTACGTATCGCATCGGTGGTTTAAAAAGCACTACCTACGAAGTGCGCGCCTCGTATTTTGGACATGAGCCCGTTACAAAAACAGTAGCCATAAGGGGCGCTAATGAAGAGCTGAATTTCACCCTGGGAATCTCATTTTTTATGCAGGAAGGAGTAGAGGTGTATGGCATTCGGGCCGATAAAAAAACGCCGACAACGTACACCGACATTAGTCGTGAAGACATTGAGGAGCAGAACTTTGGTCAGGACTTGCCTTTCTTATTGCAGTCAACACCTTCAACGGTTGTTACATCAGATGCGGGAGCCGGGATCGGTTATACAGGTGTTCGCATTCGTGGAGTGGACCCCACTCGAACAAATGTAACTGTAAACGGTATTCCGATGAACGATGCCGAGTCGCAGGGCGTATTTTGGGTGAATATGCCGGATTTCGCTTCATCAGTTGAAAGCATGCAAGTTCAGCGAGGGGTAGGAACTTCTTCAAATGGAGCCGGAGCGTTTGGTGCTAGTATCAATATTAGTACGAATGAATTTCAGAAAGAACCTTACGCGATTATCGATAATTCCGGAGGTTCTTTTAATACATTGAGAAACTCTGTTCGAGCGGGAACGGGACTGATCAATGATAAATTTACCGTGGACGCCCGCCTTTCTCGTATCGTTTCCGATGGTTATATTGATCGCGCAAGTTCAAACCTCAAATCATTTTACTTGTCGGGAGCTTATCATGGAGATAAATCGACGTTGCGGTTAAATGTTTTTAGTGGTAAAGAAAAAACCTACCAAGCGTGGTATGGAACACCGGAAAGCCGAATTGAAGGAGATGAACAAGCAATGCTTGACTATGCCAGCCGCAATGGATTGTCACAAGAAGAAACAGATAATTTACTCAACTCAGGACGTACCTATAACTTTTACACGTATGAAAACGAGACGGACAACTATCAACAGGACCATTATCAGTTACATTTTGCGCACCAATTTTCGCGTAAGCTCAATATGAAAGTAGCAGGACATTACACTTATGGTCGCGGTTATTATGAGCAATATAGAAACGACGATGATTTTTCAACATACGGTTATGATCCGTTAGTTGTGAATGGAGATACAGCATCAACGATGGACCTTATTCGCAGAAGATGGCTGGACAATCATTTCTATGGAGGTGTGTTTAGTTTAAACTACAATAACCAAAAAGGTCTGGAAGTCAATTTTGGAGGTGCCGCCAATGCCTATGATGGCGACCATTTTGGAGAAGTGAGGTGGGCGGAATACATGCCTAATGCGGAAATTGGTGACCGTTATTACGATAATAATGCTTTTAAGGTAGACGCCAACAGCTACCTCAAGGCGACGTATCAGTGGAACAAATTTACATTCTTTGGCGATGCCCAAATGCGTTACATTGAGTACACTTTTCTCGGCGTTGATGATGTCAGTGGTTCTCTTGAAAATATTCGGCAAACGGTGGATTATAACTTCTTCAACCCAAAAGCCGGGCTTTCTTATCAACTGAAAAATGACCAGTCCATTTATGCATCCTATGCAGTGGCAAATAGAGAGCCGGTGCGAAGGGATTTTCGAGAGAGTACACCTGAAAATCGTCCAGAGCACGAAACGCTTTATAACTTAGAAGCGGGTTATCATCTGGAAAAGAGCAAAGGGTTCTTAAATGCCAATATTTATCACATGCAGTATGACAACCAATTGGTACTGACTGGTGAAATCAACGATGTTGGTGGATATACGCGTACCAATGTAGAAGATAGCTATCGGGCAGGAATTGAAATTGAAGGCGGATACAAATTGTTTGATCAGTTGGGAATTACAGGAAACCTGACCTTGAGTCAAAATAAAATTGAATCGTTTACAGAGTACGTGGATAACTATGATGTCGGAGGTCAGGATGAAATTGAGCACAAAGATACCGATCTTGCATTTTCGCCCAATATAATTACTGGAGCAACGGTCAATTATGCGCCGATTGAGACTGTAACGATTCGATTAATCAATAAATACGTCGGAAAACAGTATCTCGACAATACGCAAAATGATGAGCGCGCAATTGATCCGTATTTTATTACTCATGCAACGGTGGATTATACGTTGAAAGACGTTTTATTCGAAGAGATGACGATCGGTCTGCGGGTCAATAATGTTTTTGATGAAATGTATGAAAATAACGGCTATACATTTGGATATGTGTTTGGAGGAGAACGGATTCAGGAGAATTTTTATTATCCCCAGGCGGGACGCAACTTTCTCGTTCGGCTGTTGATTAAGTTATAATAGTGGTGGTTGAGTTAAAAAAAGAAAAGCGGCTTTCTCAAAAGGGAAGCCGCTTTTCTTTATGCTTTATGAAAACGAAAGGTGTCGTGTTGAGTGAAGCGAAACCTCAACCCAATTTTGCTTCTAACTCCAGCGCTTTGGGAATGAGCACTTCATCCTCAATCCGTGCATGGATATGGAGATGATTTTCTAATGTGGCCATTTGATGGAGCAGAAGTGATATGGGGTGCAGTTGCTTGTACTGCTCTGAACTTCCTAGTAATTGGCGCATGACTGTCAAATCCTTTTCTGTATCAGAATGTGTTTGAATAAATTTTTCCAGCGAGGTGCATCCGAGCAGGAACATGTTAAGTTCTTGTTCTGAAGGACGTTGATCGTAACGCACCAAATAATCAATATAGTTGAAAATTGTTGATTCTTCCTCTTCAATATGTTGAGCGAGCAATTCCTGGTAATCCTGAAAAAAAGCTTTAAGAATATTGAACAGCTGCTCGTTGGGATAAAGAGCATGAAGATGATGAATGTTTTGATCGATTTCCGGCAATTTTTTGTCCAGATAGAAGACGTGACTTTTTCTTAAATATAAAAGGATGGACGCCAAGTCTTTTGATGCATAATCTTTCGCCGAGAAGGATTCGGGCTGCAACAAGTGATGAGAAACTGTCGTTATCAGTTGTTGAGCATTGCTGTTTTTTACTTGAAGTGCATCGGGAACAAACCCAACAACCTCGCGTGCTTTGTCATAGGAGAAATTTTTCATAACGGATCTTTTTGGCAAAATAAAGGGATTTATCGCTGGGAGTCAATACCGTAAAGTAGGTAATGTGATTCGCTTGAGAGGTTATTAAAGGGTATGATCCTAAAATTAGTAAGCTCACTTCTTTTGAATAGGATCAATGAATTTTCGGCGATGTAGTGATGCAACAAATTCGAAGTTTGACAATAGCTCAATTGCAGTTATCAGCTTTTCTTACTTACGATGCATGGCACATTTATGAATAAAGCTTTTAGATTCGCAGAGTAATAAAGATGAACTGGTATAGCACTGGATCTCTTTCAATGTTTTTATCGCTCTGCGTTAAATGAGAGGTTTAAAAAATTATTTTTGCACAAATTCTGAACGATGCAAAAGCTTGTAAGTACGATTATTATTTGTGGGGTAGCCGCATGCTGTTTTGGTAAAAAAGTAAAAATAGAGGTGCGCAATGCTTACGATGAGTCCCTGATCGAAGCAATTGATGTGATTTCCTCTGTACCGGGCGAAAACTCTAAACGGCAGGAAGTAAATAGGCGTTCGCGTGTGAAAGTGAAGTATGATGAGGATATGATGGTGAAGGCAGATCCTCTTGATGAGCGGTTTTTTGGTCGGTGGTTCTCAGTGGAAGACCAATCATTATTTGGAGTTCAGAAAATATACATTTATCCGACGCCAGCCTATGAACGCCAACTGTTGAAAGAAAAAGGCTGTGAAGTGGTGGATGGCTTGCCAGAATCAATTGATTCAAACGATGATGAAGCAAGTGATGAGTCGTACAAAGAGGCTGTATTTACAGGCGGAGAGGAGCAGATGATAGATTTTTTAGTCAGCACGATTAAATACCCTGAAATTTCCATGGAACTAGGGGATGAAGCGCGGGTTTTTATTCGTTTTGTAGTTAATAAAGATGGATCATTAGCTTGTGCTCAGACGCTGCGTAGAGGGCCTCGTGCCATTGATGTCGAAGCACTGCACACAATTCGCAGAATGCCCAATTGGGAGCCGGCCGAAAAGGAAGGTGAAATTGTCCGGGCTTATTGTCGCATTCCCATTAATTTCGTGTTAGAATAGGCTGGTTTATAATTCGATGAGTTGTTGGTTCCAGAGATTTTACCAATTCGTTAACATTTTCTTATTCGTTTAAGTGTTGAGTTTTGTCTATATTTGTACTGAATTTAAAAAATTAAGAAGTTATGAAAATGAATACTATTAGATTGGTACTCGCACTTTTTGTAGGTGTTTTGGTATTGGAAAGTTGTAAGAAAGGTGAAAATGATCCGTTTCTTTCTCTGCGATCAAGAGACAACCGTATTTCAGGTGAATGGGAGTTAGCAGAGTATGAAAGTGAGTCAACGTCAACAATGAATGACGGAAATACATCGGTAACTACTACCTCTTCAGCCTCTTTTGACGGCAGTGTTTGGACAAAAACGCAAGGTGGAAATACAAGTACCTACTCTTATTCACGTTCCTTGACCATCAACAAGGATGGAACTTATGTAATGAAAGAAACAGAAGATGGAGAAGTATCTGAATCTGATGGTCGTTGGTCTTGGTTTGATGATGCTAAGAAAAAGCGACGTGTATTTCTTGAAAACGAAGGTATATTCTACATTGATCAGCTCAAATATAAAGAGATGATCTTTACGTCTGAATCAAACTCAAAAGAAAATGATGGAGGGACTACTGAAACATATTCAAGTTCTTCAACGACTATTTACCAGCGAGTTGATTAATATTATTCCAGTTACTGGAAAAGAGGAGGTTGCCCATTGGTAGCCTCCTTTTTTTTATGCGATTTTTGATCTGGAGAAAAAATGTATAGCAGTACTGCTTTTATTGCAGACGCT
>CAYFTH010000153.1:0-5468 GCA_964346075.1 uncultured Fluviicola sp.
TGTGATTTTTTTAACCATTCTGAAACCACCAGTATTGAAGAGATAGAGCAACCTTTTGTAGTAAAACTGATAATAATCAGCTTAATATTGTTCGAAATTATTTTTTTAAGTTACTGTTTATATGTAATTTGGTACTGTATAAAAGTACTATCTACTATGAAAAGACTTACAATTTTAACACTCGTTTCTTTATTCAGTTTTGGAATTACGCTGAATGCCCAGATGAGTGAAAAAAAATATAATTTTAGTTCCTTTTCGGAGCGTGATCAATCGATTACTGAGGAAATGCGTGAACTCATACCCGATTCGCTTCACGATCATCCAGAATTCGGCAGTATTCCATACAAATCACCATGTGAAGATTGTTTTGAACTCATTCAGAAACGAACCGATTCGACGAAACTATTTGTCAAAAAAGATTCACAAGGAAAGCATTATTTCTCTCAAGCCACATTGGGAAAGGCACATTATGAAGAGAACGGTTTTTTAATGACTTATGATCCTCGTCTCGAAAAGAAATCATCAAACTACTATGAAAGTGACAAGCAGGGTACACCTACTTTTATTAATACAGATGATAAAAATACTGGTTTTAAAATCTCAAACGATGCTTTCGTTTTTAATAATGAACTTGAACTGATATTAGTTCAGGAAAACGGAAATGAATTGAGTAAAGGCAAAGCGGATTGGTCAAACCATACAGTTGGTGAAGAGGGAATTAAAATAATCAATGCGTGGGAAGGAATTGATATCAAAATCAAGTTTGATTTGGATCGTATTAAGACCAATTATATAATTAAGAAACAACTACCTTATTTGCAGGATGCTCAGTATTTAAAATTTTCTGATAATATAATCCTGCCCGAAAACCACCAAATATCGGCTGGAGATTTTGAGTATATAGATTCTGCAGGGAATAGATTTGGTGATTACCTTATAAATGATGCTGAGGGTGATAAAATTTTCAAAATCCATAAAGGATTTGGATACGACAATAGTGGAATTAAAGAAAACACCAGAAGGTTTCACTACACACTTAGTGATCGCTTAGACCTTTTTGTACCCAATAATTGGTTAACATCGGATTCGTTGGTTTATCCTGTTGTGATTGATCCACTTGTCTCCTCAACTGCCACTTTTAGTGCAGGATGGAAATCGTTTTTATACGATGGTGCCTGGTGTGGTAATACTGGAGGTTGTACATATAATTTGTCTGTACCAAGACCACCCAACTCAACGATTACAGGAACCACAATGGATGCTTTGTATGAATCTCTAGGGGGATATTGTCTTTTTTCATGTTATATGAATGAAGCTGGATTTAAAGTATTCAGTCCTTGTGGTGAATCTCCGGCAGCTGCCAATTCCTTTTGGTCCTGTAATGCCCCTAATCCTGGAACTTGTTCAGCAACTGGTCTTGATGTGTTTTCTGATCTAGGTAGCTGTTTAGGTTCTGCATGTTCCGGAGCTGTGGACTTTCAAATCCAAAACTCCTACTGTTACTGTAGTTTGGGGGGTGCTTGCGGAGATAACTGCCAATGGATGCCTAACAATTCCTGGAGTATGACTTTAGAAGGCCGCACGCTAGAAACCCTTGGCGATAACACGACAGGAAGTGGCTCTACTACAATTATTGCTTCAAGTTGTACAGGAACCACTACACTCGATCCCAACACACAATACGGGGTTCCTGGATACTCCTACAACTGGAGTACGGGAGAGACGACACCGACCATTGATGTGAGCAATGCCACAACAGGCGATACCTATACCGCTGATGTAATTGATGCTTGTGGTAACACGGTTACTGCAACATTTCAAATATCCTGTCCACTCGCTGTGACATTGGACGATTTTAACACTGAAAACCTCGATGAAACTGTTGCTGTAAATTGGTCAACTGCCTCAGAACGTGAGAATGACTATTTTCAGATACTTCGATCGCGCGATGGCAAAGATTTCGAAGCCATTGGCGAGGTCAGCGGTGCCGGAAACAGTAGTGAGCTCATTAGTTATTACTTTGTTGACAAACAACCGCTTACAGGTATTTCGTATTATAAATTAGGTATTGTAGATATTCACGGAGACACCGAATATTCTGGAATTAGCAGTGTTAACCGATTATCAGAGCAATCATCCATAGTTTGTATCCCGAATCCAGCGAAAGAACGTGTAGATATTGTATTTGACTTTCCAAAAAACGGTCAATACGATATTCACTTGATGTCAATGAAAGGAGATGAAGTTTATCACAGTCAAGTTGATTTCAAGCAAGGAAAGCAAAAACATTCCGTTGATGTTCAGCAGTTCAAAAGTGGTGTATACAAGGTTCAAATTGTTACCGAAAATCATGTGCATACCTCTAAACTAATTATAGAATAAATCATAAAGCCGATGTGGTGGCTCTTATCCTCAATTGCACCAGTGACCTTTGACACTGTGAAATAATAATTGATAGAAGCTATTCTTCCGCGTAATTATCGTTTACAACGGGAGGTTCAATTTTCTCCTGTTGAAATGATCGCGAAGAAGAAAATAATAGATTCTACCACGAATTTAGTGTATAATTATCTACTCATCTTCAAGTGGCTGAAGCCACTATCATACAGCTTACGCTTCCATCAGCGAGGGATAAATCCCCCGCCGATGCAACCTCTCAAACTACATTCATTCCTCCCTGGGCATCTAATCATTCAATCTATACCCATTAAAATAACAGTAGAACCAAATAATATAAATTTGTTTGAATAAGTTAATTCATCCTTATGAAGGATACAAAATAGCATGAAGCTCTATCAAATGCATATCAAAGTATAGAGAGGTAGTAATATTATCCAAACAACTTCAGTTTACAACAATTAGACATTATTCCTCTCTTCTATTAGACCGTGTCTGCTCTCTTTGCCTATTTTGTTTTGTTTGTTTTATTTCACCCCGTTTTGTTTTGTCTGTTTTATTTCACCCGTTTTGTCTTGCTTTTTTAACTTAATTGGAGTGAAACGTGTTAAAATTAAAAATGAAAGAATTAAAGGTTAAATAATTATTAAAAGTCAACCACAGCGTGTAGTTTTGTTAGTGAATGAAGATTAAACTTCAAACATGTGCGCTATGCTATACTACAAAACTACACCTGCCATGAGTAATTCTATTTTAGCGTCACTCATTGCTGGTTTTTTGATTGTTACCGGTTCTGCTGTATTCAGTCAGGCTCAACTCGTCATGAATGATGATGTCTATTTGACCATGAACGGAGGATCACAAGCTACTCCTATTTATCTGGTCGTTGACAATCCCAATGATAATGCTATCGTAACAACCGGTGCAGGAGGAAATTTACTCTCAGAAAACGAATTCCACAAAGTACGCTGGAATATTGGTCCCAATACAGGTACCTATTCATTGCCGTATACTACTGGTACGGGAACTGATGTAAAAATGCCACTCACTTTCGGAATTACGACAGCGGGAAGCGGCGGAACGCACATTGACTTTTCGACGTACCCAACAGCAATTGACAATACGCCGTACGCAACCATGGTGAATCACGTGTTGGATCAAAACACAGAAACGGTGGACAATTCAGATTATATTCTCGATCGCTTTTGGATTATAGATGCTATGAATTATTCGACACGCCCTGAAGTCAATATGACTATGGCGTACGATCCCGATGAAACAGCGGGGAACATCGTAGCTCCCGGAAACATGTTTGCGCAGCGGTATAATTCTGCCACAAACAGCTGGACAGGCGGAGGACCGGGCATTAATTTGATGTTTGGTGCAGATAACGCTCCCGCTCAGCAAGTAGAGAACATTACCGTCCCCCCGGCTGAAATGTACGAAGCGTGGACCATATTTGATGACACCAACCCGCTTCCCGTAGAACTCACCTTTTTCACTGCTGCTTGCGAGGAAGATTACATTCATTTGAAATGGGAGACCGCTTCTGAAGAAAATGCCTCGCATTTTGTCGTCGAAAAAAGTTTAGATGGAAACACATGGGAAGAAGTCCGCGCAATTGATGCACAAGGTACGACGAGCTCCACGACATCGTATAGTTACCGGGATTTTAAAACAACAGACGACATTGTCTATTACCGTTTGGTTCAAGTTGACTTTGATGGGCAATCTACAACGTATGGCGCCGAGAGTGCCGCACCTTGTGACAACGGTGAACTCTCCTGGATTGTCAGTACCTTGAAAGCGGACAAATACGGATTGACGATTACCTCTCCAAAAGATCAGGTAGTTACGCTTACGGCTACTGCTGCAACAGGTCAGCGCGTTGCTGAACCGAGAACATTGCATTTGGTAGAAGGGAAAAACCAGTACTTTTTTGATGCACAACAACTCGTTGTGGGCATGTACATCCTCAACTTAATTACCGAAGAACAAACATTAACGCATAAACTGATTAAACAACAATAAGAAATGAAAAAGCTATATACTACAGTTCTATTATTGATATTAGGAGCATCTGCGGGATGGTCGCAAAACATAGGTATTAACGAGACGGGGAACGCACCCGATGCATCTGCCGGACTCGAAGTAGACTTTACCGATAAAGGTGTTTTGATACCCCGTGTTGCTCTTGTGCAAACGACCAATACAGCTCCAATTACAGCACCAGCCACGGCATTGCTCGTTTATAACACGGCTACAGCTAACGACGTTACACCCGGTTTTTATTACTGGGATGGTACAGAATGGACGAGAATAGGAGCTGGTGCAGATGATGAAGACTGGGAAGTCAACGGAAACGATGTTTACACAGGTCATGGAGGTGCTTTCCCTTCTGGAAATGTTGGAATAGGAACAACCAACCCATTGGACCTTCTTCATGTGAATGGTATTTTGAGATTACCAGGAAGTGAAGGAAATGATTATCAGATAAGACCAGGACAAAATCTCTCTACAGGTGTTGTTGTGCGCGCACTCACTAATCCTCCTAATGACGATGCTATATTTGGAGTCGAGTCTTCTGGCGGTGCTACACGCTTTGGAGTTACTCAAGGAAATGGCGCATGGACAAGAGATGGATATTGGATTGGAAACTACGACAATGGTGGTTTAACTCAGGATGTTGGGATGCAACGAGTTGGAAACGACTTGACATTGGAGACGAATAATACTGAAAGAGTTAGGGTTACGAACAATGGAAATGTTGGAGTTGCGACAAATACGCCCGGTGCCAGGCTCGATGTCGATCACGATGGAGAAGACATCGCTGTTCGCGGTGAAGGAAAATTTGGCCCTACAAATGGTTATCTCGGTGTTCAGGGTAATACCAATTTTGACGGCGTCAATACATTAGATAATAATGGAGATGAAGTCGGTGTTCTCGGTATTTCTACGGGTAGTTCCGAAAATGACAATTACGGTGTTTATGGACACTCCAACGGTTGGGGTGGTCGTTTTGAATATGAAAACGGTAATAATTATGTTGAATTGGGTGGTGATACTTATGC
>CAYFTH010000154.1:0-5435 GCA_964346075.1 uncultured Fluviicola sp.
GTTAAATCATCAAAATGTTTTCATAACGGGATTAACGACTTAGCTTGGTAAACCATATAATTAATACAATAACTTAAACTGTATAGCATGAACTAATGCTATTCAGAAAAAGTGCCCTGGACTAAATTATTGATCGCCCGAAAAGATAACCACTGTTCTTGATCAGTTACGAAATGCTTTGGTTAAAAGTCCGGTTTTTTCGTTTATTCCCAGCCTCTGCCTTGAATTAATTGAAAGACTTTGTTACATTTGTTAAGCATAATTTTCAAACAACAATTACAATGAATAAAGCAAACGATCCTTCATTAAAGTCTTGGATAGAAGTAAAAAAAGATTCCGACTTTCCAATTCAGAACATTCCTTTCGGAATATTTAAAACTGCAAACTTATCACCTCGTGTAAGCACGCGGATTGGAGATCAAGTCATCGATTTAAACGCACTGTTTATTTTAGGTTATCTGGATAATCTACCCTTCAAACAGGGAGATTTTGATACCGACACATTAAATCGCATGATGAAAAAAGGAAAAACAGCCGTTTCTGATTTGCGTCATCGCCTTTCTAAATTATTTCAATCAGATCAAAATGATTTATCGGGTAATGCACACCACGTTGAACAAGTTTTGTTTGATGCTCATAAAGTAGAAATGTGCATGCCTGTAGAGGTAGGAGATTATACTGACTTTTATTCGAGTCGTCAGCACGCGACCAATGTCGGAACAATGTTCCGCGATCCTGATAATGCACTTTTGCCGAATTGGCTGCACATTCCAGTCGGATATCACGGAAGATCCAGCTCCATTATTCCTACTGGCCAGACGATCAAACGTCCAAAAGGTCAGCAAAAACCAAGCGAAGATGAAGGCCCCGTTTTTGGCCCCTGCAAGCTACTCGATTTTGAACTTGAGATGGCATTTGTAACTTTTGACGGTAAACCCCTGGGTGAATCAATATCGACAAAAGAAGCAAAAGATTATATCTTCGGTATGTGCATTATGAACGACTGGTCTGCACGTGACATTCAAAAATGGGAATATGTCCCCTTAGGTCCATTCCTCGCTAAAAGCTTTGCTTCATCAGTATCTCCCTGGATTGTTACCATGGATGCACTAGAGCCCTTCAGTATTGAAGGACCTGAACAAGATCCCGAAGTACTTCCTTATCTCAACTATGAAGGAAAGCATCATTACGACATTGACCTTGAAGTAGGTATTATTCCTGAAAATGGTGAAGAAACTACAGTTTGTAACTCTAACTATCGCTACATGTACTGGAATATGGTACAGCAACTCGCTCACCATTCTGTGAACGGTTGCAATATCAGATGTGGTGATATGATGGCCTCAGGAACCATTTCAGGACCCGAGCGGGAAAACTTCGGATCCATGTTAGAACTTTCCTGGAAGGGTACAAACCCCGTAAAATTGAAGGATGGTTCTGAGCGGAAATTCTTACAAGACAAGGACACCGTCGTTATGCGCGGTCACTGTGAAAAGAATGGCGTTCGCATTGGTTTTGGAGAAGTTGAAACCAAAATATTACCAGCTGATTGATAATTTTAATTTTAACTATTGGGTCAAACAGACGAACAACATATCGATCAAGAAAAAGAACGCAAAGAAATATTGAATGCGTTTAAGGGGCTCTTGCGAGTTACGAAAGACAATCGTAACAAAAAAGAAACAAAGCTCATTCGTAAAGCGTTCGACGTAGCTGTTGAGGCCCATAAAGACATGCGACGGAAATCGGGTGAACCTTACATTTATCATCCGATATCCGTCGCTAAAATTTGTGCTGAAGAAATGGGGCTGGGTCCTACGGCAGTGATTTGTGCTTTATTGCACGATACCGTGGAAGATACCTACATCACCCTGGATGATATCGAAGATCTATTTGGCGCGACGGTGCGAAAAGTAATTGACGGATTAACAAAAATTCCAGAAGTATTTGACGAAAATGTATCCGTTCAAGCAGAGAATTTTAGAAAAATGATTCTCACCATTTCGGATGATTTGCGGGTGGTTTTAATCAAACTAGCCGATCGTTTGCACAACATGCGAACGCTGCAAAGCATGCGTCACGATAAGCAGCTCAAAATTGCCTCGGAAACGAACTTTTTGTATGCACCACTCGCCCATCGCCTCGGACTTTATTCCATCAAGAGTGAACTGGAGGATATGTGCTTAATGTATATGAACCCTCAAGCCTATGATGAAGTAGAGCGTAAATTAAAATCAACGAAAGCTGTAAGACAACGTTTCATTCGACGATTTACGCATCCCATCAAAGAAGCGTTAAGTGAAGAAGGTTACGTCTTTGAAGTTAAAGCGCGCACTAAATCCATTGCCTCCATTTGGCGTAAAATGAAGAAAAAAGAGGTGCCTTTTGAGGAAGTTTATGATTTATTCGCAGTGCGCATCATTTTAGATACACCTGAAGAATTAGAAAAACCTGATTGCTGGCGCGTTTACAGTATTGTCACAGATTTTTATCAACCCAACCCAGATCGCTTGCGTGACTGGATATCTACACCTCGGGCGAATGGTTACGAATCTTTGCACACGACAGTGATGAGTCCACAGGGAAAATGGGTTGAAGTTCAAATTCGCTCTGAACGCATGAATGAAATTGCTGAAAAAGGTCTGGCGGCGCATTATAATTACAAAGAATCGAGAGATGGCGACAATAAATTCGATCGATGGATAGGAGAAATTAGGGACTTGATTGATAATCATTCCCATGATGCCATGGATTTTGTAAATGAATTTAAACTCAACCTGTTCAACGATGAAATTTATGTTTTTACTCCGCAAGGTGAATTGCGCGTTTTACCAACCGGGGCAACGACACTGGACTTTGCTTTTGATATTCACACGGATATTGGACTTCAATGTATTGGAGCAAAAGTGAATAATCGTTTGGTTCCGCTGAGCCACCAGCTCAAAAGCGGTCATCAGGTAGAGATCATCACTTCAAGCAAGCAAAAACCAAATGAAGAATGGCTTAAATTCGCAGTCACTGCTCGTGCAAAACAAAAAATAAAAGGAGCCTTAAATGAAGAGCGCAAGAAAATTGCCGAAGACGGAAAAGAAATTTTAGACCGCAAATTCAAACAGCACAATATTCGATTCATCAGTGAAAATATTACGTTGCTTGAAAAATACTACAATGTTTCTACGGCAACAGACCTTTACATTCGCATCGCGAAAGGCAAAGTAGACCTGGCTAAACTCAGAAAAATCAAGAATCAAGGCGGCGTACTCAAATTGGAAGAGGAGAAAAAGTCCCGGAAAATTAAGCGGGCGACGGACATCAATAAACGTATCAATAAGAAAAAAGATACCTTAATTATTGGGGACGATTTCAACAACATTGATTATCAGTTCGCGAAATGTTGCAATCCTTTACCAGGTGATTCTGTTTTTGGATTCATCACGATTAATGATGGTATTAAAATTCACAGAACCGATTGTCCTAATGCGGAAAACATGATGTCAAAAATGGCATACAGATGCATTAGCGCACGGTGGAAAGCAAAAGAAGTTCGGGAACACCTCGCTAAATTGCGTATCATTGGTATTGACGATATTGGTATTGTCAATAAAATCACAGAAATTGTATCATTTCAGCATAACGTGAATATGCGTTCGATCAGTTTTGAGTCAAAAGACGGGATGTTTGAAGGTAAAATTCAAGTGTATGTCATGGATCGTTACCACCTGGATGAACTCATTGAAAAATTTGAGTTACTGGAAGGAATCAAGCGCGTCGAACGGTGGGATGATATCGATCACGATACTGCGATGTACGAGGAGGATACGCTTAGTTGATTGCTATTTGAGTGAATAATAGCTGAGAAATCTAAAACACTTCTGGTTTCTTATCAGAATGCTCCCCACAAAGGTGGCTTTTTTTGTCATTTTTACGATTTAACAGCATCAAGGAAGAACTTTATGACCTTTAATTCGTTAATTTCGCAGTCGTTTATCCCGTGTCATGAGTTATCGCTATATCATATTGTTTACGTTCATGCTCACAGTCTTCGTAGTGCTGGATTTATACATTTGGTATGCGCTGCGAAAAACGAAAAGAAAAAAGACATTTAAACGATTCAAATGGTTGATTCCATTTACGACGTTTCTGTTCTTTTTTGGCTTTATAGCCAACCTTTATAGATCTTCCATTGGGATTTTCAATGCCAATCTCGCGATCAACATTATTGTAGGATTCTCCTTCGGAGTGTTCATTGCAAAACTCATCATGGCTACTCCTTTCCTGATTGAGGACCTTTTTCGCCTTTTTTTATGGATTATTTCACGATTTAAAAAGAAGTCAAACCGCAAAAAATCATACACAGAGCGTCGCCGTTTTGTGCGGAACCTATCCCTCAGTCTGGCTGCCGTTCCTGTCATCGGGACAATCTATGGCATAACCAAAGGGAAGTACAACTACCAGTTAAAGCGTATTCCTTTAGTCTCAAAACGATTACCAAAAGCATTTGACGGCCTCAAAATTGTTCAATTCTCGGACTTTCATGCCGGCAGCTTCGACAACTATGAAGCTGTGCGGGAAGGCTTAGAGGCTATTAATGCAAGAAATCCTGACCTTGTTCTTTTTACCGGCGACCTGGTTAACAATCATGCTTTGGAAAGTGAACCTTTTTTGGAAATGCTTAAGCAGATTAAAGCTCCGCTCGGTAAATTTGCCATATTGGGTAATCACGATTACGGTGATTATGTTTCTTTTGATTCTGAGGAAGCAAAATCGCAGAATATGAACCATTTATTCACTAATTTCGAAAAAGCCAATTTTGACCTCTTGCTGAACGAAAATCGAACCATCCAAAAGGAGGGGGCTCAAATTCAGATTATTGGAGTTGAAAATTGGGGACAGGCACCATTTCCACAACATGGAGATCTCGATCGCGCAACCAGAGGACTCGACGCTCAACATTATTCAATATTGTTATCACATGACCCCGATCATTGGGAATACCGAGCACGAAAACATCCATTTCCTTTTGACCTCACTTTAAGTGGTCATACGCACGGAGCACAATTTGGAGTAGAAATTCCAGGGTGGAAATGGAGCCCCGTGAAATATCGTTACAAGCGATGGATGGGGCTTTATCAGGAAGGAGATCAATACTTGTTCGTCAGCAAAGGATTTGGCTTTTTAGGCTTTCCCGGGCGTATCGGAATGATGCCCGAAATTGTAGAGTTCAACTTATCTCGAACTTGATAAATCAGTCTAAGAAGTTTACTAGAGTTTGAATCTCAGTCATTCTCTTAGCAAAGACCTCTCCCCTATTTGCGCTTGCCCCCTAAAATTAAAGCGTTCAGATCACAATTTAGAGGGATCAAATGTTCAATATATTTTGACTCTTAAAGTTTTTAATCTTGCGCTCTAACTTCATTGCTTCAGATCTTGTCTCG
>CAYFTH010000155.1:0-5294 GCA_964346075.1 uncultured Fluviicola sp.
ACCACGAATTTAGTGGCTAAAGATTTAATCATTACTCCCTGGGCATCCAATCATTAAATCTTTATCCATTAAAATAACAGTAGTACCATATATTCAAATTGAATATTTATAAATTTGGCGATTATGTTCGAAGATGATTCAAGACTGACGGCAATAACCAAACTAGGGCGCAAGGGGTTCGGATGGCTTTTTAATACTTCGACATTTACAGGGAATTTAATCATCGCATTAATTACCACTTATTTTTTTCGTGAACTGGGCTATCCAGATGATGTGAATTTTGTCGTTTTGATCGGTCTTTTGGCGATTGGTCTATGGATCACAGAAGCTATACCTCCTTTCGCTGTTGGGATTTTCATCATTGCCATGTTGATGTTTGGATTTGGAACGCCTTACTTATTAGAGGGGTCCACGTCTGTTCAGATCTATCTAGATACATGGACCAGTAACGTGATTTGGCTCTTACTCGGAGGTTTTTTTCTTGCGCAGGGAATGAAAGTTGCCAAAATTGATCGATGGTTATTTGAGTATACGCTCAAACGTTTCGGTTCATCACCCCGAAAATTACTATTGGGCTTGATGTTTACTACCGCTTTTGGAAGTATGGTTATGTCAAATACAGCTACTACTGCTATGATGATTTCCTCTGTACTTCCTCTCGTACACCTTATTGGTAAAGAGAATCGATTTGCTAAGACGATCCTGATCGGCATCCCGGCTTCTGCTGCTGTAGGTGGCATAGGAACCATCATTGGAAGCACGCCTAACGCTATTGCGGTCGGAGCACTACATGAAATAGGTATTTCCATCAACTTTCTGGACTGGATGGTTTTCGGGCTTCCTATTGCTATTGTCCTCGTTTATTCCTTTTATCACGTGCTGGCACGATCGATTCCAAAATCGATGACAATAGCTGACCTTCAACTGGATCAATTAGAAACAACAAAAAAAGTAAATGTAAAAAACAAACGAGCTGTGCTTTTCACCTTAACAATCACGGTAGGACTATGGCTAACAGAGTCCCTACATGGCATCCCTGTTGCCGCCACCTCCGCGGTACCTATAGTTCTGTTAACGCTCACACAAGTCGTTGGTGCTAAAGAGGTGCGATCACTACCCTGGGACACGTTAATGTTGGTTGCCGGCGGACTTGCTCTCGGGCTAGCGATCGTTGAAGTCGGACTTTCGGAAATAATTATGAATGTGCTTCAGGAACTGGCTATTTCCTCGTTTTGGGTCATGGTTATTTTCAGTTTTATCGGCATACTGTTGTCTAATGTAATGAGTAACACTGCTGCTTCAGCAATCCTGGTACCATTAGGGCTTTCGATTTCAGGTATTTTAGGCACTGCTGCCCCATTAATCATTGCTATTAGTTGTTCTTGTGCTTTATTTTTGCCTGTTTCTACACCTGCCAATGCAGTCGCTTATGCTACGGGAATGATTGAACAAAAAGATTTTCGTAAAGGGGGCTTCTTTTTCTTTTTTGCTGGACCGCTGCTGGCTATTGGGATTGTTTTATTGTGGAACTGGATCGTTATTTAGTTTCCACGAGTTGCAACTGCACTCAAAACTTCAGACGCAGTTGAGTAACTTCGATTTCGATGCCTGTTTTTAACACGATCGGTTTCATTATCATTCTTAAAAGTTCTTGGTCATCCGCTCTCCACACCAACCACATCTGATTTTTATCGTGAGATTGATATGCTTGTTGCAGGTAATTCTCTCGCATGAAATCATTCAGCCGATTAGTAAGCCAACGATGCATTTCAGCGCTGTCAAATACTGTTTTGGTTCCATTAAGGTGGACAATAAAATTTTGCATTTTTATAACTAAGTCGGTTGAAACTTCGAAAACTTACAACCTCCTATCCTGATGATTTGATGCCCTGATAAATGGCTAATCCAGCAATACCAAAAAACAAAGCGTGTTTGATTTCAAAACCGATCATCGCCATATCGTAGATGGTCAACCCCACTAATCCCAATCCGACATAAAACTGAAATTTAAAATTCATTGCCACGCTACATTTTCAAATTCGCCGTTCTGCAAAACAAAGGGTTGCGGTGGGTTTTGCTGATCGAGAAATTCTGCCTCAAAATATCCCGATAGCCGCTGGTTTTGATGATCAATTTCAGTGAACATCACTGTCCCCTCATCAAATGAATAGGCAACATTGTTGTAATATAATTTTGTATCAGTGGACTTTACAGGGCGAACACCCAGCGAATCTCCATCACCAAGATTGAGCGTTACTGAAATACTGTCATTCTGGAACGTCAACTTCCAGTCGTTGTTTCGCTCTATTCCATAGTTTCCGAAACTGACAGGTTCCCCATCAAAACCGGCGAACACCAAACTCGTTGGAGCGTCGTTATCATTCCCATCATCACAAGGGGGACAAACACCTCCGCAATCCTTCTTCTCTTCCAACTCTTCATCCCATACCCCGTCTTGACAACTTTGTTCATCTTTGTTGCAGGCGCTCATACTCAACACCGTAATAACTATCGAAAAGAGATATGTATTCAAGAATTTCATATTTACGCGGATATCAATACTTTTGTACAAAAGTCAAAGATACTGAAATTACCAACAACATACAAAACCTTAAAGAATAGAACGGAGGGGTTGTACAAAGAGAAAGGTTCGAAGTTTATTGGCATCGCTCAAAATTGTGAAGACGAGGATACTGCAAAAACGCTTCTCGAAAAGTGGAAAAATGAGCATCACCAAGCCGGACATTTGTGCTATGCTTATCGTTTTGGCATTCAGAAAGACGTTTATCGCGTCAACGATGACGGTGAGCCCAGTAATAGCGCTGGAGCTCCAATTCTAGGACAAATTCAATCCTATGATCTGACCAACACGCTCATCGGTGTTGTGCGCTATTACGGAGGTACAAAACTCGGTGTGGGTGGATTGATTAATGCATACAGAACTGCTGCAAAAGAAGCTATCGAGGCAGGAACAATTATCACCGAAACGGTAAAAGATCGTTTTATGTTGTATTTCGACTATGCCGATATGCCGCACATCATGAATGATGTCAAAGAAAGTGAAGCGACCATACAAGAACAAACTTTCGAAAATAGTTGTTTCTTGCACATTGCTATTAAAATCAGGCATACAGGGCAACTGCTCGAACAATTAAAAAGATATGATTCATTAAAAATTGAAAAGATTGGCACATTTTAAACCAGAATTATTAGAAGAATTAATTAAAATTAGTGGAGCTTCAGGAGATGAAGGCCGCGTTCGCGATTTTATCATCGACTACGTACAGCGCCATCAATCGGAGTGGAAAGCGCAACCAGAGCTCTTTTATGGAGATGGTTTTCAAGACGCTGTCATACTCGTTTTTGGTCAGCCGAAAACAGCGATTTTCGCACACATGGATACGATTGGTTTTACAACTGGATATGATAAAAACCTTATTAAAATAGGTGGTCCCAGAGCCATTGACGGAATGAAACTCGTTGGTTCTGACAGTAAAGGACCTATTGAAACGGAGCTCATGGTTCTCGAGGACGACGATGGACAAAAAACCTTAAAATACGTCTTTGACCGCGAAATTGACAGAGGTACAAATTTGACTTTTAAACCCAATTTCAGGCTCAATAATCAGTACCTACAGTCTCCTTATCTGGATAATCGACTGGGGGTACTCAACGCTCTTAATGCTGCAGCACATCTTGAAAATGGTGCTATCGTATTTTCGACCTACGAAGAACACGGTGGAGGGAGTGTAGGGTTTCTCGGACGTTTTATCTACGATCGCTATAATGTACACCAAGGACTCATTTCTGATATCACCTGGGTGACTGATGGCGTTATGCATGGCGGTGGTGTTGCTATTTCTATGCGAGACAGTGGCGTTCCAAGAAGAAGTTTTCTCAACCAAATCATTTCGATTGCAGATCAAGAAAATATACACTATCAATTAGAAGTGGAATCAGGTGGAGGTAGTGACGGAACCATGCTTCAGCAAACGGATTTACCTTTCGACTGGTGTTTTATTGGTGCTCCGGAAGATCATGTGCATTCACCCGATGAAAAAGTTTTTCTTACTGATATTGAGGATATGATGGAATTATATGTTGTTTTGATGCAGGCGCTCAATTAACTCTTTTGATGAGCTTCACCTCTTGTAATCCAATGATGATTCGTATGGATGCTGACTACAGATTCATTTCAATTTAAATTTAAGCACTACTAGTTTAGCTCCCATTCAATAATGATAGTTGCGAACGATCAAAATATATTATTCCTGAAGATCAGGCCGAATTAAAATATCTATGGATTTTAGTCGTTAAATAAAAACTTATGATACCGAAAGACTATAGTTTACAGAGAAAAGCTATTTTTGGGATTTTTTAAACAATGTCTAAACTACTGAGCCCAATTATATATTACGTGCTTGTGATTCCCATATCACATTTACCGTTCGGTGTGCTCTACTTTGTTTCTAATATTGTTTACTTTTTGCTTTACTATATCATTGGATATCGCAAGGGAGTTGTGCGCGACAATCTCAAAAACTCCTTTCCTCACCTGGACGAAGCGGAGATCAAAGATATTGAACGGAAGTTTTACCGTCATTTTGCAGATTTTTTGGTGGAAAGCACCAAATCATTAACCATCTCAGATAAAGCGATAAAAGAGCGTTGCGCCTTAATCAATCCAGAAATTCTATACAAATATTATGAAGAAGGTAAAAGTGTCATCGTCTTGTGCGGCCATTACAACAATTGGGAATATTATGCTGTTGGAATCGCTCAACAGATGAAACATGAAACTATTGCCGCCTATCGCCCCTTAAAGAATAAATTTTTTGATCGGGTGATTTTAAAATCGAGACAACGTTTCGGAATGAAAATGTTGAGTATGCGCGGTGTCCCCCGATTCTTTGCTAACCGTAAGAGTGACAAACCAACATTGAGCATCATGATGAATGATCAATCTCCAGGGAACCCCAAAACGGCCTATTGGAATACATTTCTAAACCAGGATACAGGTTGGATGAAAGGCGCCGAAAAACTGGCTGCCAAATATGACCAAGTTGTACTCTTCGGATGTATCAGGAAAAAGAAGCGCGGATTTTACGAAGTCACTTTTTATCCAATTTCCGACGATATCAAATCGGAGCGAGAGGGGTACGTATTAGACCGTCATGCTGAATACCTGGAAATGGTGATCAAGGAGCACCCTGAATACTGGTTGTGGTCGCATAAACGCTGGAAACACGAGAAAGTATGATGAGGGGAGATAGCAGGAGCAAGAGTTTTGAGCA
>CAYFTH010000156.1:0-5271 GCA_964346075.1 uncultured Fluviicola sp.
AACGCTTGCCGTTAGCTTCGCTGCTGCCTACGGCGGTCAAAAGCTACGCTCGTACTCCTAAAACTGTCAATCATATTAACAACTCAACTACTGTTGCCGAATGTCATGTTATAAGACAGATCTTTCAATTAAAAAAAAGAATTAATCCTTAAATCTCTCCTCAACTTTTGAGATTGATCCGTGATATTTAATTCGTCTACTCACTGATCATTACTAAACAAAAAAGCCGATTGCAGGTTGCAATCGGCTCTCTGATCAAAAGATCTTTATGAGTGTTTAACCACTATTGTTTGATCACATTTCTTGTAATCACACCTTGTGCCGTTGTAATCTTCATTACGTAGGTTCCTTTAGCGAATTCAGACAATTGAACTAGCGTTTTCTCGTCATTCACATTTAGTGTAGTGATAATTCTACCTGAGTTATCAATAACTGTGATCTTTTCGATCATTACGTTCGACTTCACATAGAATTTACCTGAACCAGGATTAGGAGAGATATTAATATCATCTGCCAGATCTTCATTGTTTAAACCAATGTTTGCTACAATTTCGCAGGCTGATGTATCTTTACACCCGTTCTGTGTAACAATCACAGCATAATTACCGTTTCCTAAAGCTGTGTAAGATGCATCTGTTTCACCTGATATCGGGTTATAATTTTCATCACAACTCACCCATTGATAAGTAGCAGAAGTAGCATCTGCTGTAAGTGTTGGAGAATTGTTGGTAACGCTTGTATTCACGGTATTTACCGTAAGATCTAATGTTACCACTGAATCACACCCGGCAGCATTCGTCAATGTAAATGTTGCCGTATTATTGGATGATGTGTACGTATTTCCATCGATCCATACCATACTATCACATGCTGTTTGAACATCTGTTCCTGTTGTTGAAGTGTTTACAGTTAGATCAATCGTTATGATACTGTCACAACCAGCTGCATTTGGTATTGTGTCCATATAAGTTCCACCTGAAGTGTATGTTTCATCACCCGAAGGTACAGTATAACTGCCACATGCATTCACCGTTTCCGATGCTGTTGTTGTATTTAAGATCGTAAGATCCATCGTAATAACACTGTCACATCCAGCAGCATTCGTCAATGTAAATGTTGCCGTATTATTGGATGATGTGTACGTATTTCCATCGATCCATACCATACTATCACATGCTGTTTGAACATCTGTTCCTGTTGTTGAAGTGTTTACAGTTAGATCAATCGTTATGATACTGTCACAACCAGCCGCATTTGGAATTGTATCCATATAAGACCCACTTGTTGTGTGCGATTCATCTCCTGAAGGCACTGTATAACTATCACATGCAGTCACCGTTTCCGACCCTGTTGTTGAATTTAAGATTGTAAGATCGATCGTAATTACACTGTCACAACCAACTGCATTTGGAATTGTATCCATATAAGTTCCGCTTGTTGTGTGTGTTTCATCACCTGAAGGTACTGTATAACTATCACATATCGTCAGCATGTCAGACCCTGTTGTTGAACTGTTAATCGTCAGATCGATCGTGATCACACTGTCACAACCAGCTGCATTTGGTATTGTATCCATATAAGTTCCGCTTGTAGTGTGTGTTTCATCACCCGAAGGCACTGTATAACTGCCACATGCATTCACCGTTTCCGACGCTGTTGTTGAACACAATGCAGTAATGAGAATTTGACCATTACCTTGTCTTGAACCAGCAGTAGTTGAACCGTTGGTCACTCCACCGATGTATGAAGAGCCTCCACCACCATGACCATCTTCGGCGCTTCCGCCGCCGCCATACCAGCCTCCGCCACCACTGCCAGAGTGGTTTAAACCTGTTGAACCTGCACCGCCAATACCGAACGTTCCTGCAGTTCCATTGTTACTTCCAGTACCTGCTGCACCACCGGTAGTTTGCGTGCCTCCTTTACCATCACTAGCACCTGTTGTTGGGTGCGCTCCGTCAGCACCTGTTAAACCACCGCCATCTCCGGCACTACCAGAACATCCAGACCATTCGGCACCACCGCCGCCACCGCCAACGATAACGCGGTCGGATAAAGTTGTACCACCTTGTCTTACATCCGAAGCACCTCCTCCTTTAGCACAAGTTACAACATCATTACAGGCGTTTCCACCGCCATTCCAGCCACCGATATCACCGGCATAACCTCTTCCACCTACATAGATGTTGAGAGTTTCTCCTGGAGTAACCGACAAATCTCCCGTAGCATAACCACCGAGACCACCTATAATGCAGTTGGATGAATCGTTCTGTGCTGTTCCACCTTCTGCTCCATACGTTTCAATGTTAATAGTTGTTACACCAGCAGGAACAACATAAGTCTGTACCGCTCCAGTATAATTAAAAGTTGTTGTGAATGGCCCCTGCCCCCAAGAAGGAGTAGTGATCATTAATCCAAGAGCAATAATTGCTGCTCCGCATTTGTAAATTAGTTTCATAAGCATCTATAATTAGTTAGTTTTCTGATTGCAAGAAACTTAATTTATATGATATTTTCAAGTAAATAATCGATAATCTTTAAACAATCACCCATAATACCAGGAAACTTAGGAGGATCAGCTATTTTTTATCAGCTCAAAAAATCCTGCTGACCTTTTAGTTGAATATTGGCATCTAACCATCTTTATAATGTTGTTTTATCGAAATTTATAATGTAGCTCGTTCTCGTGAAGATTTATTTAAGAATTATGCTAAATTTGAAGGACTTCTTGTAACCACGCCTCTAAAACGAAGTTTTAACAACCAAAAATGGATTTTTTAACTACATCATCAAAGTAAACCATGAAAAAGAATATAGATACCAAACACCCCTCGGCAGGCATCCTTTATTTACTATCCTTATTTTTTGAACGTATTTCGTATTTAGGCATTCGTGCTGTTCTCGTCATTTACCTTATAGAAGGAAATTTTCAATACGATCGATCTTCAGCTGTATCTACCTACGCCATATTTACAACCGTGCTTTTCTTTGCCTACATAGCTGGAGGACTCATGGGGGACCGCATATTTGGAAATCGTAAAGCTGTTATATACGGTGGGTTCATGCAGGCTTTAGGCGCATTGATAGTCGCTATTCCGAATCAGACCGCTTTTTTTGTAGGGTTATTTTTCGTAGTAATGGGAGGTGCTCTTTATACTCCTAACTTACTCGCGAACATTGGCCGATCGTACTTGACAAAACCGCATTTGATGGATAGTGGTTTTACCATTACCATCGGTGTTAGAACTATTGGGGCACTTATAGGTGCTTCAGGGATTTTATTTTTAGGGGAGGTCAACTTTGTGTGGGCTTTTCTCGTGGCTGGTGGCATGATGCTTATTTCTACATTGATCGTAGCACTAGCAGCACCTGAACATACGCCTCGTCCCGAAGTTTCTCCAGCGATTAAAAAGAATAGAACACGTCAAATTGGATTCATCTTACTGGCTTTAGGTGTTTTCTATGCATCTTATCGACTGTATGCCGTTCCTCAGGAATCCATCAACAGCAGTTTCCTCGAGAAAGAATTGCATTTTATATCTGGTTACTTTCATGGTCATCTAGAACTGGTCATAGATGTTTTTATCATTACTGCTTTGGCTATTTTATGGACATTCTATCGGTATTCGCAAAGAACAAAACTATTAATTGCAGCCATTGCGGTTTTAGTAGGTTCGATATTTTCGTTATTGATCCCTGTTGAACAATTAAACTATATACATCTTACCCTTTTCATCATCCATCTCTCCTTCCTGGTTTTTGCCAATCTACATGTAAGACCTATTATCTATAGCCTGATCATGAAATATGGAAATCCCAGGTATTATGCAACATTATTATCGCTTCTAAAGTTGCCAGCCTCAATTCTTTTTGTTTTAATATCACCCGCTTTAATAGCTAAAATTCCAATAAAAACGATTTACAGTCATCTCGTTATAGCTATGATCGGTATGTTTATTTATGCCGCAATCGTTTTCTTCTTTATGAAATTCGTTGACACGCATAAAAATACTGACAATCTGGAGCCCGATAAAAATTATGATGATGGAATGCTGGATACTTAATCCTTGCTGTTTGCTGTCTAAATTTGTGCGTCATACTTGAGCGGAATATTACGAACCGCTGAATACTGATTTGAGAACAGCTCAATGTTGAACCGTAGAACAGCTAAATATTGAACTTTCCATGTTCGTGATTTCTCTTCGGTCGGTTACTCAAAGGAGCGAGTAATGCTCATAAAGACGACCGACGAGGAGCTTTGGTGCTCGTTGGGTGGAGGTAGTAGCAACCCCGCGAAGCGAGGGCAGTAAAGGTCTATCGCCTGGAACTTCTTTAATCCCTAAGCTTATGATAAACGTCTATCATTGCTTCTCTCCTATTTGCATAAATGTAGAACACGCACTCCAGTTTTTAGAAAAAATATTACTTTTATTGCCAACTTCATAAAACTTATCATTCTGTGTCTGAAAGTAAAAACAAAGGAATCATCTACAACTTGGTTTGCGGTAAGATCAAGCAATACGAATTGTTATTTGTCGCGCTGATTCTCGGCGTTTTACTTTTGAATATCATAGAGGCTAAAATCGTTGAGATGGTCTCAATAATTGTTTTATCTGGTATTGCAATGATCTATATTATGACGTCTTATGAAGATCTCTCCGACACCGATTTTATGGAGAAGGATGCACTCTTTCAAAAAACCAATGGTTTTGGCTCCGCTATCGCTTTAATCGGAATCTTATTTAGTCTGGTGGACTTCCCTGGAGATAAGAATATGCTGTTAGTGGGCTCAATTTCTCTACTAATCTCCATCATCTATATCTTTGCGAAAAACCGCATTGACTTCTTCGGAAAAAAAATGGTGCTACGCATGATAATAATAGCAGCGATAGCAGTGGTTATGTATGTTGACCAGGTGATGTGATTTGTAACTTTTCGCTCCCCATATTCGGGCGCATTTCATACTTCCTGTGATTCAAGTGGTTAAAGAGAAGTACTTAAGGAAATGAGTTAACCTTTAGTCATTGATGTTATTTTGGTTATCCTTTTTTTACTTTTTGCCATTACTCACTTTTGTCAGCTTTAAAAGTGTTTCCCGATTCTCTGGACAGGCAGGGAACTTCCTCTGGTCAGTTACCGCAAAAAGTAAAACAACCCCGCGTAACAAGGGCATGAAAGATCTCCGCCAGCGGTCGGACACTGTAGCGCTTGGAAACGCTCCGACCCACTAATCTTTAACTTCTAAAATGGTTGAAAGTTCCTGCACTAACG
>CAYFTH010000157.1:0-5217 GCA_964346075.1 uncultured Fluviicola sp.
TTCACTCCTTCTTTTTCCTGAAGTTGCTTGATGATTTCTTCACTGATCACCGATTGAAAATAGGCGACCATGGAAGGATAGGGATGAGGTCCGACAACCGAACCGATCAGGTAAAACGTATCGGGATTATTGATCCAGTGCCGAATTGCTTCGTTTGTGGCATCTTTTAGCGTTTTACTGCCCGAAACAGCAGGAATAACCTGAGCACCGAGGTATTTGATTCGCTCGACGTTCGGCGCTTGTCGTTCCATATCTTTTTCGCCCATATAAATGATACATTCTAACCCAACGAGTGCACATACAGTAGCCGTTGCCACTCCGTGTTGACCAGCTCCTGTTTCCGCAACGATCTTTGTTTTATTCAACCGTTTGGCGAGTAATATTTGACCGATCGTATTGTTGATCTTGTGGGCGCCAGTATGACAAAGGTCTTCGCGCTTTAAATAAACCTTACCACCGTATTTTTTAGATAAAAACTCAGAAAAATATAAAGGTGTGGGTCTGCCGACAAAATCGTTGAGAAGTGCTTTAAAATCTTCTTCAAAAGAAGGGTCACCCTTATAGTGTAAATAAGCTTGACGCAGTTCTTCAACGGCTGGATGTAATAATTCAGGAACATAGGCTCCTCCAAACTCCCCGTAGAAGCCTAATTCATCTGTTTCAATCAATGATTTCATGTTTCAATTCGTTTAAAAATGTTTGAATTAATGGAATGTCTTTCTTGCCAGGTCGCGTTTCAAATCGACTGTTGATATCAATACCTGCTAACTTCGGATGATGAAGCTCTTGAACAGCTTTGATGTCTTCAGGACCAATACCGCCACTTAAAATAAAAGAAGTTTCTCCCTGATAACTGGATAATACTGACCAGTCAAACTGTTTGCCGCTTCCCCCACCTAATCTGGACGGGGTATCAAATAGAAAGTAATCGCAAATCCCTTCATACCCTTTTGTTTCATCTAGCGAGTCGGAAGTTTTGATCGAAAATGCTTTAATTACTGGAGCCAGCTCGCTTACTATTTTGCAAAATTCGGGTGTTTCATTACCGTGAAGTTGAATAAAGTCAAAGCCAATTCTACTATTTGCACGGGAGATATAATCAATGTGTGCATCTTTAAATACGCCAACCTTTTTCGTTTTTATTTCTGAAGGGATAAAAGTTTTGCCAACAAAACGAGGCGATTGCGGTACGTGAATAAAACCGATCATATCAATTGTTTCAACCTCCATTAAGGCTTTTAAATCCTCATCATTTCTTATACCACAAACTTTTACGAGCATATTGATTCAATTTTACTGGTGAGTTCTTCTATTGCTTTTTTGGGACGATTACTCTTAATGATAGATTCCCCAATCAATGCACCCTGATAACCCAGAGCAGCAAGAGATTTAACTTGCTCTGAATTACGAATTCCGGATTCTGTTATGCGAATAGGCTTTACAGGGAGGAAGTCTGCCAGTGATTGACTGATCGAAATATCAGTAATTTGTCTATCCAGGTCCCGATTATTTACGCCAATGATATCGATATTATCGGGAACTTTACTGAGTTCTGACAATTGGTGCACTTCAACCAGCACCTCCATGCCCAGCGTTTTAGCAATGATGGAGAATTGGAGGAGTTCCTCTTTGGACAAAACAGACGCGATTAATAAGACGCAGTCGGCTCCCATTGCTTTAGATTCAAATAGTTGAAATTCATCAACAATGAACTCTTTTCGTAACATAGGCAGATCAAATGCATTGCGCAACGTGATAAAATCGTTTGTGGTGGTTCCAAAATATTTTTTATCGGTGAGTACAGATAAACCAGCGACATCAGCTTCTGCATAGTGTTTAACATATTCTACGATATTATTCGTATTATTCAACGCTCCGGCACTCGGTGATTTTCGTTTAAATTCAGCAATGATCCCAAAACCTTTTTGAGCAATCGCTGCTGCTAAAGAGTTTCCTTTTCGCTGGTACAACGGTGAGTTTTCGAGTGTGCCCAGGCTTACTTCTTTCCGAAGTGCTTTAACTTCCCCGCGCTTATGCGCTATTATTTCATCTAAAATATTCATGTCGTTACTTTTTGTTGTGTGAGTGTATTTAAAGTTTGAATAGCTTTACTTGATTCGATGTGATCGAGTGTATCGCGAAAAGCTTGTTTCAGCGGTGTTCCTTCCATTATGTTAATGGCTTTGGCACAGTTAATCGCCACGACCTGATGCTGGGCCTTTGTACCTTTTCCAAGCAGTATGTTTTTGAGAATCACTGCGGCATCGGACGGCGTTTTTCCACCGTGAATACTTTCGGGTACAACACGGTCAATATGCAGTCTGGCAGCATTGATGATTTCATCGTTGTTTTTTGAAAACACACGTGCATCTCCTGTTAGCGTAATCTCATCGTATCCATCTAAACCATAGATCACCCCATAATCAGTTCTTGATTCGCGCAGTGTGTGCTGATAGATTCGGGCTACACTCATGTTGAAAACACCTGTAAGCTGATACTCGGGTTGAGCAGGGTTCACTAATGGTCCCATAATGTTGAAAAACGTAGGAATGCCTAGGTTCTTTCGAATCGGCGCCACTTTTTTCATTACGGGGTGGAAGAGGGGCGCGTGTAAAAAACAGACGTTGGTTGTTGAAAGCTGTTGTTGAAGCACTTCGCTTTCATTCGTGAATTGAATACCCAATTCTGCAAGTACATTTGAAGATCCACATAGGGAGGAAACACCATAATTTCCGTGTTTGATCACCTTATGCCCCATGCTGGCCAGCACAAAAGCAGCCGTTGTACTCACGTTAAATGTGTTTTTGCCATCTCCTCCTGTTCCGCATAGATCGATAGCATGAGTACCGTCAAGATCTACCGGTATAGCGAGTTCCAGCAGTGCTTTTCGAAACCCTTTCACCTCTTCAACTGTAATCGGCCGCGATTGCAGAGCGATCATAAATGCAACGATCTGTTCACTCGGGATATCATCATCAGCAATACGCAAAAGGGCATCATAAGCTTCTTCTTGAGTCAGTGTCGCTTTGTCTAATATTTTATTTATTTCTTTTTGCATGTCCTTATCCAGTTATTAATGATTGTTCTGCCGTTTGGTGTGAGCATACTTTCCGGGTGATATTGTACACCCGTGTGCGGAAGGTTAATGTGCTCAAAAGACATCATCAAATCCTCCATGCTCGCTGTGCTCTTCAAGGAAGGTGGTAAATTACTTTCCAGGTGCCAGCTGTGATAGCGCCCGACTTCTTGTTCCTCTTCTAATCCATTATACAACTGGGTAGAAGGATCGATCTGGATGAGCGATGATTTACCATGAATGATCTCAGGAGCGGGTGAAAGTGTTGCACCGTAGTGCTCCCCAATTGCCTGATACCCGAGACAAACACCGAGTAATGGTTTTTCGTGGTCTTCAGCATATTGTATGATTTGCATGAGATCACCTGCTTCGCTCGGTATTCCAGGACCAGGAGACAACAGGAAACCGTCATAGTGTCCGAGTTGTTCATGGTCAATTTCATCATTTCTAAAAAGATCCACTTGTTCTGTTGATTCGTGCTCTTTGAGGTAACGAACCAGGTTATAAACGAATGAATCGTAGTTGTCAATTACACAAAATTTCATTGTACCTGTTGTTTTTTTGTTGATGTTGTTACGGCGATTGCCTTGCGCACCGCATTGAGTTTATTGTCTACTTCCTGGAGTTCATTTTCAGGCCTCGAGTCGAGTACGATGCCCGCACCTGCCTGATAGTGCAATTCATTTGATTTTGATAAAATTGATCGAATGACAATTGCCATATTCAGCGAGCGGTCAGCACCTATGATTCCAACTGCGCCGCCGTAGTACTCACGGGGTTCATTTTCATATTTTGAGATTAATTCAAGTGCCTTCGGTTTAGGAGCTCCGGAAAGTGTTCCTGCCGGGAACGTATCAAAAAATGCTGCCAATGGTGATGCGGATTCCAGTTTTCCTTTCACGACTGATACCAAATGGATCACATGACTAAAATATTGCACTTCTTTTAATCGATCCACACGTACGTTAGAGCAATGCTTGCTGAGATCATTTCTGGCGAGATCCACTAACATCATGTGTTCGGCATTTTCTTTCTCATCGTTCTCAAGTGTTGCTGCATGTTGTTCATCCTCTTGAATGACTCCAGTGCGCTTAACAGTACCGGCGATGGGATGGATTTCAACTTCTTGGTTTTTTACGCGTAATTGAGCCTCAGGGGAAGATCCCATCAGTCTGTAAGATTCAAAGTCGAAATAATAGAGATAAGGAGAGGGATTGAGTCGTCTGAGTTGACGGTAGACTTCAAAATCTTCTCCAATAAATGGTTGACTAAACCTTCGGGAAAGTACCAGCTGGAAAACATCACCCCGTTGAACATTTTTGATGGCTTGATCCACTTGTTTTTTAAATGCCTCAGGACTTAAAGAACTGGATTCCTTGCCAATATGCTCAAAAGGGAATTGAGGAACATTGTGCTGTTCCAGCAAGGAAAGAACAAGGTCAATCCCCTCAAACTCTCTATCAAAAGAATTCTCGATGATCATTCCTTCATCTTTGAAATGATCGATGACGATGATGTATTTGTAAATCATCAAATGTACATCTGGTAGATCGAGCGATTTTGTGCGTTGAACCGTACGTTTTTCTAAAAAATTGGCCGCTTCATAATTGATCCTTCCTAAAAAACCATTGTAAGGAGCGGGATCTGAGAATGAATAGCTTTCAATGATTGCTTCGATAGTTTTAACAGCATTTCGTGGTTGGATACGCTCCTCACTAATCGTTTGACCCTCCTGGCTCAGCGATAATTGATCCACGTCGATTGTTAGCTCTGTTATCGGCGTTAAACCAATGATTGATGAGCTATCGGTACGGTCGTGGTAGTCGTTACTTTCCAGAAGACAAGGTTTGCGATAGTGATCGCGCAAACTCATGTACATACCCACAGGGGTATATGTATCGGCATTAAATGATGTTGTTTTTGTATATATTTTCATAACGGTAAAAAAATTGGGGTAAAAAAAAAGAGCCTCTCGATGTGAGAAGCTCTTGGGAATATCTATAGGATATAATACAATTACCAGCTTAGCTCACACCATCGTGCAGTAAGCCACCACCAGTTTGCATTATTTGTTTTTATCGTATTCACGTTGCAATTATAATTATAATTTAAATATTGAACAAATGTTTTAATAAAAAAAC
>CAYFTH010000158.1:0-5216 GCA_964346075.1 uncultured Fluviicola sp.
AAATAAAATGGAAGCGCCATAGATGACATATTCCATGTTTTTCAATGGAGCAAATATCGCGACTAATAAAGGCAATAACCCACCTATTGCAAAGGCTAAAAAAGATGCAAATGCCGCTTGTATAGGATTAGCTGCATTTTGTTCATTAATCCCCAACTCATCTCGAACATGTGCCTCTAACGGATCATTTTCTGTCATTTCAATCGCCACTTGACGCGCCGTTTCTCGTTGCAAACCGCGGTTGATATAAATTTGAGTCAATAATTCAAGCTCTTCTTCCGGACTTTCGCTCAGCTCTTTCTTTTCTCGTTTGATATCTGCTTTTTCGATATCCGTTTGGGAGCTTACCGAAACATATTCACCCGCTGCCATTGATAACGCTCCGGCTACTAAACCTGCTAAAGAAGCAAGGATTATCGTCTCCCGTGAAACACTTGCCGCCGCTACACCAGCGGTTAAACTCGCCATGGATAGAATACCGTCGTTTGCTCCTAAAACAGCAGCGCGGAGCCAATTGCTTCGGTGCACGTAGTGTTCCTCGAGGTACTCTTCTAGTGATTTGCTCATTTCGGTTTGTTTCTAGTATAAAAATAGTGGTTTTAAATAAATCAATAGGTTTTTATTTCACTATTTGTATTGAACCTTTTAAGAGGTGAGTTTTCTCTTAGAATGTGAAAAAAGTTCAAAAAAAAGAAGTGTCTACACCATGAAAAACGAAAATTAAAATTTATATTTACATGGTAAAATTGATATATGATACGTCGTTACTGTATGAATGAGTTGGTAGAATTGTTGCATGAATTCCCTTCTGTAGCAATTATTGGCCCGAGGCAGGTAGGCAAAACAACATTGGCGAAATTGTTAAGTAAAGAGTTAAATAAAGCCATTTTATATGTTGATTTAGAAAACCCCAGAGATGAAAACAAATTGCAAGATCCTGTTTTGTTTTTCGAAGGGAATCAAGATAAGTGTATTATTCTAGATGAAATTCAACGAAAAAAAGAACTGTTTCCTATTCTTCGCTCAATGATTGATGAGGACCGAAGGCCTGCTCGTTTTATACTATTGGGCTCTGCCTCACCTGAATTAATTCGTGATAGTTCAGAGTCGCTGGCAGGCAGAATCTATTATAAAGAACTTACACCAATTCATTTGCTGGAGTTGGCTCAGGATTTTGACCCAAATATATTGTTTTTACGTGGCGGTTTTCCCAATGCGCTCATGGCAAAATCTGATAAAATGAGTTTTCGATGGAGGGAGAGCTTTGTACAAACTTATGTTGAGAGAGACCTGCCGCTTCTAGGCTTGCCGCTACAGCCAAGCGAGGCAAGAAGAACATTAAGAATGCTCGCGAATTTGAATGGTCAGTTATTGAATTATGCCTCTTTATCGAAGTCACTCGGTGTAACAGCTCCTACCGTGAAAAAATATGTTCAATTTTTAGAACAAGCTTTCTTGATTGAATTATTAGAGCCTTTTTCTGGTAATACTCGAAAACGAATATCCAAGTCTCCTAAAATTTATATTCGTGATACAGGTATCGCAAATTATATGTTGGGGATTCAAAATTTCAATGATTTACTTGCTCACCCAAAAGTTGGAGATTTGTGGGAGGGATTTGTATTTCAACAACTTATTTCTATACTGCCAAATGATGTAGACTGCTGTTTTTACAGAACGCATAATGGTGCAGAAATTGACTTTGTACTTACTTTTCCGAATAATGAAAAAATAGGAATAGAAGTGAAGTTTAGTGCTGCGCCGAAGCTAACTATCGGTAGTTATGATGCAACAAGCGATCTGAATTTAAAAAAGCTATATGTTGTAACTCCAACAAAAGATAGTTTTTATTTGAAAAAAAACATAGAGGTTATCAACGTTACTAAACTATTAAATATAGTAGTTGACCTGATTAAGTAAACTAATATTTACCATGAAAAACGAAAATTAAGATTTAGTATTTCATGGCAAAACGCTCACTTTACCAAAATCGCTTCAGCGTCATCATTCGCCACCAACCAATGCTTTACATTCGGTTCAATTTCAGTAAAACCACCTGAATTCATTGGGATTTTTACTCCTTTTTCATCTTCATAAACGATTTCTCCCTGCACACAAACAAGTAGGGCCGGTACCTTTGTAATGTGCTCTTTCAGTTCACCATCCTTTTTCAAATGAATGGCGATAACTTTACCTTCTGTGCAGCTGAATAACTGTTTTGCTGAAAGTGGCTTGTCTGTACTATGGAATGATGTTAAATTCATAATTTATTTTTTAAAGTTATTTATTCTATTGATTACTCTTTTTACTCAGTTTTTCTTTTACTGTATCCACCGCGTAATAAACCACAGGTACCAAAAATACGGTTAAAATTAAGGAAGACAGCAAACCACCGATAATGACCCAAGCCAAACCATTTTTCCATTCTGAGGCGGAACCAGTGGCAAGTGCAATGGGAAGCATACCAAAAACCATCGAAAGTGTGGTCATCAAAATCGGTCGTAAACGTCCTTTTCCGGCGATCATTAAAGCTTCTTTAAAATGTTTTCCTTCTGCTTTTAATTGATTGGTGAAATCGACAATTAAAATCGCATTCTTGGTCACGAGTCCCATCAGCATAATTAAGCCGAGCAGCGCAAATAAACTTAAGTTATTCATTGATAAATTTAACGCTAAAAAGGCACCGATGATTGCGACAGGGATAGAGAATAAAACGACTAAGGGATAAATAAAGTCATCGTAAAGCGCTACCATGATTAAGTAAATAAGCAAAAAGGAAATTGCCAAAACAGAGCCCAGTGCTCCAAAACTATCATTTTGACGTTTGATATCACTTCCCCAGGTCATTTCTATTCCTTCAGGCAAGGGATGCTCTCCGATGTAAGCCACCACATCATCTGCCAAGGTTCCAGAAGGACGGCCCAACGCGTTGGAGGTAATCGTTACCGCAGGTTGACGATCTTTACGTTCCAACAGAGAAGGGGATTCGGCTTGAACGACTTCAGCAAATTGATTGATTTCGACAGGCATTCCTTTTGGATTGAGAACGGTTAGATTTTTAAGATCACTCATGTTTTTACGGTCAAATTCTTCCAACCATATTCTTACTGGATATTCTGTTCCGTTTTCAGTTAATGTGGCTTGATCATCACCCGTTATCGCTGCACGTAATTGAAATCCGAGGTAACCTGAACTCAATCCTAAACGCTGCATTTTATCGGGATCGGGAATCACTTTAAATTCCGGGCTTCCCGCTTCAACAGAGAGTTGTACATTATCGGATCCGGGAACGCTTTGAATTACTTCTTTTAAGGTGTTCGCCGCTTCGAAAACCTCTGCTTGATTACTACCACTCAGCGTTAGTTCGATTGGTGCTGACCGGGGAATAAGCCCTAAGGCTGAAATCGAATAGTTGATGCCTTTGTATTGTTTCTTGAGGGTATCGCGCATTTTACGCATATACTTCTCAGTGTTTCCGTAAGCATCTCTTTCTGATTCTTTCAGTTGCACCGTTAACTCGGATCGGTAAGGTGAACCTACGCCCAAACTTCCTATTCCTGTGCTTGGTCCGCCGACATTACTAAAAACAGTTTCAACTGCTGATTGCGCGAGTAAGTAATTCTCGACTTTTTTAGTGATGGAATCATTGTGAGCAAGTGCAGTTGTTTTATCAAATTCCAATTGCATTTGGAACTTTCCCTGGTCACCTGTTGCGATAAGCTCTTTTCCTATAATACTCTGCCGCATCATGACTCCGGTTAATACAAAAAGTCCGATTACGATACCTGTAAAAATGAGTTTATGCCGCAACACCCAATCTAATAGTCGTCCATACCATTCGGTAAAAGCATCCAATTGCACTTCAAACCACAATAAAAATTGATTAAAAAAGTTGGTCGGTTGTAAATCCTCTTTTTTACCTACGCGCGAAGCTAGCCAAGGGGTAAGTGTAAATCCAACCAGTAGACTCGTCAACGTTGATGTGATTACCACCACGGAAAATTGCTTCAACATATCAGCAACAAACACCTGTAAAAATAAAATAGGAAGGAATACGACAACATCTACCAATGTAATGGAAAGTGCGGAAAACCCAATTTCCATTCGTCCTTCCATGGCTGCTTTTCGTTTGCCTTTTCCCATGTCCAGATGACGCTGGATATTTTCCAATACCACTGTAGCATCATCCACTAAAATTCCAATAATTAGCGACATCGCCAACAAGGTCATCAGGTTTAAGGTATAACCGAAAATCCACATTACGGCAAATGCAGTAACTAAAGAAGTTGGAATAGCGACTAATACAATAATCGAATTCCGAAAACTGCGCAAAAAGAGCAACATGACCAGGGAAACAAGTGCTAAAGCCAGAATTAAATCGACCACTACAGAGTTGACCGCCGCTATTGTATTGTCTGTACTGTCATCAGCGATAATAAACTTTACATTGTTGGCTGCTTCGTTCTTCTCAATTTTTGCAAACGTTGCTTTTACTTTGCTCGAAACATCAACTGCATTCGCATCTCCTTGTTTTTTAAGAAGTAATCCTATGCCATTTTTACCGTTATAACGACTGATAGAACTCGGGTCCTTCGTCCCATCGAATATACGAGCTACGTCTTTAACATAAACCGGACTCCCGTTTTGAGGCATGGCTACCTGGACATTTCGGATATCCTTTAAATCGGTAAACTTTCCGATAAGTCGCACTGCATTTTCATTTTCTTGATTTTCGATAGAGCCAGACGGTAAATCAATTCCCGACATATTGATCGCTTGTATCACATCTGTAATGGAGAGCTGATATTGTTTTAACTTTTCCTGATCGACTTGAACTTGAATTTCGCGTTCTTTTCCTCCCAGCAAAGTGATTTCCGCAACCCCTTTTATTTGTTGAATAGCAGGGAGGTAGTCATCTTCCATTCTTTGGTAAAACTGCTCGGGCGGCAAATCACTTGTGGCGCTAATCGACATAATGGGTAAATCGTTGGGAGATACTTTACTCATTTCTGGACTCAGTACATCGTCGGGCAAATCTTTCTTGATGTTATCAATATAGCGTTGAGCATCCTGCATCGTTTCATCAAGACCGACGCCGTATTTTAAATTGGCAATGATTACAGAAGCATTCGGCAAAGATTTCGTGATGAGGTAATCTACCCCCTCCAGGTTGGATAAAGCATCTTCAATTTCTCGGGAGACAGAGTTTTCAACCT
>CAYFTH010000159.1:0-5192 GCA_964346075.1 uncultured Fluviicola sp.
TTCAGCTCCTTCGCGGTAATCATAATATCCTCTACCCGACTTTCTTCCTAAATATCCAGCTTCAGCATGTCGCTTTTGCGTAAACGACGGCTTATATCTGGGATCGTAGTAGAAAGCTGCGAAAACAGTTTCAGTCACCGTATAATTCACATCGTTTCCGATATAATCCATCAATGTAAATGGTCCCATTCGGAATCCACCTAATTCTGTCATTGCCCAATCGATCGTAGCGAAATCTGCCACACCTTCTTCGTATATGCGCAATGCTTCTCCGTAAAATGGACGGGCTACTCGATTCACGATAAATCCTGGTGTATCTTTTGCCAATACCGTGACTTTCTTCCAGGAATCGATAAGATCTTTTGCTTTATCTTTCGTCTCTTCAGCGGTCTGTACTGCTGGTATGATCTCTACCAATGGCATCAAAGGAGCTGGATTAAAAAAGTGAATCCCTATAATCCGTGATGGATCCTTTAGCACCGAACCAATCGAGGCTATGGATAATGAAGAAGTGTTTGACGCAAGAATACAATCGTTCCCTACAATTGATTCCAGATTTTCAAACACTTTATGCTTGATTTCAACATTCTCTACGATGGCTTCGATCACCAGTTTACAATCCTTAAAATCTTTCGCTTCAGCGGAAAATTGAATACGATCAAATGTCTCATTGGCAAATTTTTCTTCCCATTTTCCTTTTTCAACCAGGCGATTGAAGATCTTCGTCAGTTTATTTTTAGCTTTTTCAAGTGCTTCTGACCTCACATCAACCAATACCACATTATGTCCTGATTGAGCAGCAACTTGTGCAATGCCGGCACCCATCGTACCCGCTCCTAATACTCCAATTATCTCTTTTTCCATATTTAGTGTCCTTTAAATGTTGGTTTTCTTTTTTCTAGAAATGCTGCGGTACCTTCTTTGAAATCTTGCGTTTGCCCCGCTTCGGTTTGCAATTTTTCTTCCAGACTCAATTGCTCAGTCAGGGTATTGTTCATTGATGCATTCACAGCGCGCTTGGTTAAACCAAATCCTTTTGTTGGCATTTTTGCTAATTTACCTGCCAATTTCGTGATATATTCATCAAATTCATCGTCAGCCACCGCTTTGTAAATCATATTCATCGCTTCAGCCTCTTTAGCACCTACTTTGTCCCCTGTAAGCATCAGTGAAAGCGCCTTTTGACGACCTACTAACCGCGGTAAGAAATAGGTTCCTCCAGAGTCTGGTATCAAACCAATCGCAGAAAAAGCTTGAATAAATTTCGCTGATTCATTAGCTACCACGATATCACAAGCGAGGGCTATATTGGCCCCTGCTCCAGCTGCTACGCCGTTCACTGCGGCAATGACTGGTTTTTCAATCTTTTGAATACGCTCAATGATCGGGTTATAATGCTTACCAACGATCGACTGCAAAGGAGGTCCTTCCGGGTCGGTCGCTTCAGCGAGATCTTGTCCCGCACAAAACGCTTTTCCTTCACCGCGAATGACAATCGCACGCACCGCATCATCATTTTCACAATCATCCAGTGCTTTTTGCGTTGCAAACGCCAATTCTTGATTGAAACTATTAAATTTATCTGGTCTGTTGAATGTCAGTGTAGCCACACCTTCATTTTTAGAACTACTGAGTACCATCTTATTTTGTTTTTTCGCTAAAATAACAAGAATCGTAGAGCCAAATTCGGGTTTTTCGAGGAAATTCCTTTATTTCGTGCTGAAATAAAAAATCGGGATAACCATGCACAATAACCAGTATTTTGCGGTTTATAAGCCTTACGGAATGTTGTCTCAGTTCACAAATGACCAGGGGATTCCCGTGCTCGGTGATCTTTACGATTTCCCCAAAGATGTTTACCCGATCGGACGACTGGATAAAAAAAGTGAAGGGTTACTGTTACTGACGAATGACAATCAATTCAAAGCGACTGTTCTGGAACCTAAAAATAAGCTACCCAAAACCTACTGGGTACAAGTGGACAATGACATTACCGAAGAGGCCGTTCAGCATTTGAGTGCGGGATCAATCACTATTAAACACAATGGAAAACCGCATCAGGTCAAACCAGCAGTATGTAAAAAGATGGATACACCAGATCTTCCCGAGCGTGTTCCTCCTATCCGCTACCGCAAAAATGTACCCACCAGCTGGATTTCGCTTACGATTAAAGAAGGCAAAAACAGACAAGTGCGCAAGATGACGGCCGCTGTTGGTTTTCCTACATTACGACTGGTTCGGGCAAAAATCGGCAACTACGAATTGGGAGGATTACAACCTGGGGATGTTGTGGAGATTGAGCCAGGGGAAGTTGTAGGTTAATTTTGCGATAAATACAGATATCTTGTCATAACGAGTAATTTATAATTTTTTAAAGTCCTTTATGTTTTTGGTAAAGTTACGGCAGGTATGAATCTAACTATTGATGAAGTTCATGCCAACAAAAAATACAGTCCAATATCCCAATCACGTTCCACACGAGGTCTGATAACCGAGATCTCCGCCTTCAGGAGGCTTTTGAAAAGTGGATATTCCTTTATGGTTTTGGTAAGGCTTGGACAACGTCTTCATCAAGTCATTGAAAAAGCTATAATCTCCTTCATTTGCCGATTGATCAAGCGCTTGTTCCACTAAATGATTTCGAGGGATAACAAGTGGGTTGGAGCGTCGCATGATTTCTTTTGCCTTCTCAACAGTTATTTGTTGTTCTTGCAGTCGTTCGAGCCATTTTGACTTCCAGCTCAGAAAAGCAGGTTCGTTGTATGCTGGTTTAGAAAACGCTTCCTCCTGAAGATCAATGAAGGTATTGGTATAGTCTGCTCCTCTCGCTTTCATCCAATCCAGCAATTCCTGAATGAGCGCTTCGTCCTCCTCTGATGCCGATTCAAGTCCGAGTTTCTGCCCCATCATCTTAAGCCATCTTGCTTCATAATGGGCAGGGTAATCATTCAATACTTGTTCAGCCATATCTATGGCTATTTTTTCGTTGTCGTTTAAAAGCGGCAGAATAGCTCCAGCCAGCGAAGATAGGTTCCACTGCCCAATTTTAGGCTGATTAGTATAACGGTATCTACCCTGAGTGTCTATAGCACTAAATACCTTTTGGGGGTCGTAGCTATTCATGAAGGCACAAGGTCCATAATCAATGGTCAAACCAGGAATAGACATATTATCGGTATTCATCACACCGTGTATAAAACCTACTCGCATCCAGTCTACAATCAAGTCTATTTGCAGCTCTTGTACTTTTTTTAAAAAGGATAAAGCAGGATTTTCAGTGGTTTTCAAGTCCGGAAAATGACGGTCTAAGGTGTACTCTAGCAAATCCTGTAATCCTTCTTTGCCTAAAAATTGACGAGCATATTCAAAAGTTCCCACCCGTAGATGACTCTCGCTGACACGCGTTAAAATACCGCCTGGAAGAAAAGTTTCTCTGCGCACCGGCTCTCCAGTGTTCACAACGGACAGGCTGCGGGAGGTAGGTATATTCAACGCATGAAGTGACTCACTGATAAGGTATTCGCGCAACATTGCATGCAACGTGCCACGACCATCGCCCCCACGCGAGTAAGGTGTTCGACCAGCTCCTTTGAGTTGAATATCGAAACGCTGCCCTTTAGAAGTAATGCGTTCCCCCAAAACTATCGCGCGACCGTCTCCCAGCATCGTAAAATGACCAAATTGGTGACCTGCGTAAGCCTGAGCCAGGGGCACTGCATCTTCTGGTAAGCGGTTACCCGAGAGTACCTGCGTCAATTCTTCACGATCGCTCGTGATATCGTCCAGTTGCAATGTCCTGGATAGTTCTTCGTTAAAAACGACAATTTCAGGATCCTTTACGGGTTGAGGAGTTGTCAATGTATAAAAATCATTGGGAAGTTGTGTATAGGTTTGCTTTAGACGCCATTTTCTTACGGTTTGTGCTTCTTCTTCCATAACTCGAGAACATTACAATGCCACAATTGTTCTCAAAATTAGTTATGCAAATATTTGAATGACATCAGCTACTTCTCAAAGAACTTAACTCTTCATTATATCGAGCTTTTTTCTCACGTTCCCGTTTACAATTGTCAAGGCAAAATTCATTTTAAAATCCCGCTTCGCTGTTAATTGTTCGTGCTTCGTTATTAATGCGATAATAACCATACTTTTTAATGACATCCTGACCACTCTTGGACACCTCAAAATTGATGAAATCGCTAAACTCATCGATGTATTTTTTATTCACATATTGGTACAAAGGCCGAAGCAAGTCGTAGTCTTTATTTAGCACTGCAATTGTTTCATAAGGCGAATAGGCTTGTCCTCCTTCACAATAAATCGGAATAGCCCAGACATCGGTAGCGGGCATTCCATATTCATTCATGATATATCCTACACCGACAAATCCCATACTTAGTGTATCGCTTTTTACTTTTTCAATGATTGCTTTATTCCCCGATGTAGCAACATAGTTATCAGAGAAACCTTCGTAACGGGCAAAGCGGTTTTTCACATAACGTCTGGTCCCGGAATTTTTGTTCCGACCGTAAATATGTATCGGAAGATCTTCACCTCCAACTTGCTTCCAATTATTAATTTCTCCTCTGAAGATCTGAGCCAACTGAAGCGTAGATAAGCTATCAATTTTAAGTTTTGAGTTACTAATTATTGCGAGCGCATCGTATGCAAAAATCACCTCATCAAATTTAATGTCTTTATCCTCTCCTTCTTCAATCTCATCTTGGGTTATTTTCCTGGAGCAATTAGCCATTTCAATTTCTTTTCGCAACAGCTGTTTCATTCCCAAATCTGATCCACCTCCCGTAACTTTGAGATTATCACTATTGTTTTCCTGATAATTTTCAAGCAATAATTTCACTACCTCATACTCTGTATCTGATCCACCAATGGTTAAATTTTCCTTCACCTTAGGATGATGTGCTATTTTTTCTTTACAACTAATAAGTACTAAGGTGAGAGCAATTATAATTGGAATACATTTCATACTTTACCATTTTTTAGATGGCAAACTTATTTATACTTCGCCAAGTTCGTGTAAACACAATATTTTTTGTTTGTTAAACCGTATTATTCAAAATAGAATGCAGGCGATTTTATCAAACTACGATATAGCTTGGGAGGAAAAGAGGATAAATTCGGGACACATTAAAAAGTATGGGGGAGAATACTTAAAAGTCTTTATTCTGAAA